>JALOOB010000142.1:0-18549 GCA_025454635.1 Anaerolineae bacterium | reverse complement strand
ATCTTCAATCAGTTTAGCCTGCTATTCTAGTGGCCCTGAGGCGACGCGTCAACGGACAAAGGGCGGAACTCGCCTTCCCCGCGAGACGTTCCTTTGTTTGTGCCCTGTTTGCGCAATGGGATCGATGCAGGATCACTTGACGGTCTCGCGCGTGGCTGCTAGAATGCGCGTGGCGCATCGTGGCGTCGCCTCGTCTGGCCCCAATCGCTGCGAGATGATCGCCGCATGCGCAGCCTGCCAGTCGCCCTTGCCCTCAGGCTACCTAATCTGGTCCGCATGGGAAGTGGTCGTATGAGCCGGAACGGAAGGCATCAGGAAGACAAGATAGCGCTGGTTCTCGCCGGTGGCGGGATGACCGGCGCAGTGTATGAAATTGGCGCGCTGCGGGCCATCGACGACCTGCTCGTCGACCGTTCCGTCAACGATTTCGACATCTATGTCGGCACCAGCGCCGGCTCCATCGTCGCTTCATTCATCGCCAACGGCGTGTCCCCCGCGGACATGTACCGCGCCATAGCCGGCGAACACCCTGAACTCCCCGCGCTGCGCCGCGAGCACATCTTCAGCTTCAACTACCGCGAGTTCATTCGTCGTGGGGTCGCGCTGCCCGCCAAACTCGCAGCGGCCACGGCCGACTACTTTCTAAGCGGAAACAGCACGTTGGTCGACACTCTGTGGAGCCTGACGGACGTGCTGCCCTCCGGCCTGTACGACGGCCGCGCGCTCGAGCGCTACATTCGCGAGTCGCTCGTCGCGGCCAATGGCTCCAACGATTTCGACGCGTTGGCGCGCGAACTCTACATTGTCGCGACCGATCTCGCATCCGGCCGCCGCGCGGTCTTTGGCCCGGAGGACGAGCACGACGCCGCAATCTCTCAGGCTGTGGCGGCGTCCTCTGCGCTGCCGATTGTCTACAAGCCCGTAATCATCGGGGGGCGCGAGTTTGTGGACGGCGGGCTTGGCGGCACCGCGAGCCTGGATATCGCGATCGAACGCGGCGCCACGCTCGTCGTCTGCGTCAATCCGCTGGTGCCCTACGACGACGACCTCCGCGCGCCGCAGCCGGAAGCCGATCGTCTGACCTTTACGCGGCGCGGCCTCTCCGCGATTGCGTCGCAGGTGTCGCGCATCACGGTTCACGCGGGGCTGAAATACCACGTCAAGCAGTTGCGCCGGCAGCATCCCGAGGTCGACATCATCTTGATCGAGCCGCGCGCGGACGACCAGATGCTCGCCTTCGGCAATATCATGCGCTACGGCGAACGGCTGGCTATCGCGCGGCACGGGTTTGAAGCAGTCACGTTGGACCTGGCGCAGGACTACCAGAACTACAAGGAAATCCTCGCGCGGCACGGTATCCCGCTCACGCGGCGGCTGGTGATCGAGGAATTGCAGCAGATCGTGCTCTCGGGCAACGATCCGGTGGTTATCGAGCGCATCCTGGAGGCGCGCAAACCGCGCTGCGACGAGAAGAACCGGGATTCGGTCTTCTGTAGACTTGCGGAGGCGCTGGCGCAGTTGGAGCGCGAAATCGAGCAGCGGCAGCCGGTTGCGGCATAGACTGAACGCGGACAACGAAAGAGGGGTGGGTCAGAGGATTTCCTCCATGACCCACCCCTCTTTGTCTTCCGCGCCGGCCGTTATTCTACGGCCCCGTCGTTGCCCGCGCGCTTCACAATATCGGGGTAGCACAGGCGCCCGACGTGGAAGAGATCACCGAGCGTCAGCGCCTTGAAGATCGGCCCCTTGACCTTCATCTGCCCGTTGCCCAGCGCGGTCTTCAGGCTGAGCTCGCCAAGCAGAATCTTGTGAAACGTGTCGGCGGCCATCGAGATCTCGAGATCCGCCTTCGCCCCGTCTTCCCCGAACGAAACCGTCACCGGGCGCTCCCGGCCGCGGATCAGGATTTCGCCTGTGGGGCTGACGGTGCGCATTACGATGTTGATGCGCGCCTTCGCGATGGATTCCGTCGCCTTCGCGTAGTTCGCTTCGACACAGTCGAACAACGCGCGCATGCTGGCATAGTACGATTCTGAATCAGGATAGAACGGCATTCACTCACCCGCGAAATACCGACCGGCGCTCTGCCAGTCGTTGATGGATCATATCCTGCACAACGTTACGGACCTGATCCGTTAGCTGCGATACAAGCACGAGGTTGTTGGCCGCGGCGGGGCCGTAGCTTGCGGTCTCGATCGGCGTCCCAAAGTCGATGAACCACTTGGTCGGCAGCGGAACGAAGCCCAGCGGTCCGAGCCACGGGAAGGTCACCGAAATTGGGAAGTACGGGAAGCCGATCACCTTGGCGATCGTCTGCGACTTATAGAGCGAGATGTAGGTTTCCTCCGCCCCGACGATCGACACCGGAATAATCGGCGCGCCGGTCCGCAGCGCCATCTTCACGAAGCCGCCCCTGCCGAACCGGGCCAGGCGATAGCGATCCTTGAACAGCTTGCCGACGCCCTTGTAGCCTTCCGGGAAGACCGCCACGAGGTTGCCCTCCTGGAGCAGGCGCGTGCCGTTGTCCACAGTGGCAAGCGCTTGGCCCATCTTGGTCAGGGTCGCCGAGATGAACGGCACCGTCGGGAACCAGGTCGCGTAGAGCGAACGCACGAGACGCTGGGCGGGATGATCCAGATAGACGGACGTCCCGACCATGGCGCCATCCCAGGGCAACTGGCCCGAGTGGTTGCACGTCAGCAGCGCAGGCCCCTCGCCGGGTATATTGTCCAGCCCCGACGTCTGCACGCGCCAGTAGGACCGGTACATGAACGTCAGGAAGGGCTGCACCGTGCCGATGAACTCCTGGTCGAGTCCCCAGTCGTCCGTCTCGTACTCGCCCTGGCTGCGGCGCTTCACCGAATCGGCCTGGGACTGAAGCTGGTAATTGACGATGTACCAGATGCCCTTCCATGTATCGAGGTCCAGCAGGTCCGAATTCACGTTCTCGCGCAGCTTGCCGAGCAGAGACCTCAGGAACTCCGGCTGGAAGCGCGCGGCGTTCTCCTCCAGCAGCTTGACCAGCGCCTGCGGCGAGTAGGGCGGCGCCTGGTAGTCGGATGCGCTCTCGACGCGCGCGATCAGCGCGTCCAGTTCCTCGCGCAACTGCGCCTGCATCTCCTCCGGTGACGGTTCAGGTTGCCCGTTCGCGCCGGGAAGAGGCTCGTCGGTGATAGACCCGTTCATGCGACCTCCTCCCCGATGTCGTCGGTGATCACTTCCGGCTCGTTGTCCGGTATGGGATCGGGCTCGCGCAGCCGGCGGCGGCGCTCGATCGTGTCGCGCAGTCGTTCCTCATCGTACTCCAGCGCGGGCGCCTCGCGCCCGATCTGCTCGACCTTCTTGCGCCCGGCGAATTCGCGCAATGCCTCCTCCGCGGTGTAACGCGGGAGAAAGCCGAAGCTATGCCGCATCCGCGCCAGGTCGGCCACCCAGCTGTACCTGAGGTAGTCCAGCGGCACGGGCCAAACCTTGTTAACCGGGAAGCGCATGGCGCTCAGGAGGGGGTTGCCCCAGTAGGCCGCAAGATGGAAGACGGGCGGGGCGTGCTTGCCCGCCAGCCGGCGCAACTTGCTGAGCGGCAGCGCGCCCTCCGCGGCGACGTTGAACACGCCCGGGACTTCCTCCACCGCCGCATGAACAATGGCCTCGACCACGTCATCTTCATGGATAATCTGGAGAAGCGGGTCAAACCCCATCAGCGAGGCGGTTACGGGCGAGGCCAGCCAGCGCGTCATGCGCGAGTCAACCTTCGGCCCGACGATGCCGGGGAAGCGGAGTACGGTCAGCGATATCTCGGGGTTCTGGCCGCGGAAGCCGTTGCAGAACGCCTCGACTTCGACCAGATCGCGGATGTAGCCGACGCCGCCGGCGGCCGTCAGAGCCCGTTCTTCCGGCAGAAATGCCGAGTTGTCCGCCTTCGCGCCGTACACCATCGTGCTGCTCTTCCAGACCAGCTTAGGCACCCCGGCTGCGGCAGCTGCGCCGAACACCTTCATCGTGCCCATCACGTTGAGGTCGAACGAGGCTTCGCTCGGCCGGTCGCTCTCGACGAAGGCGAGATGAACGACGCAGTCGACCCCCTCTTCCCGGAAGAGGTCGGCGAGCAGGGGATTGCGGATGTCGGCCTGAATGAAATCAAGCCCCTTCACCGGCTCCTGTGGGGGCGCCGTGTCAAGGCCCATCACGTGCAGGTCGGGCAGCGTCAGGAGGCGCGCGGCCACGCGCGCTCCCCAATAATTGCCCACACCTGTCACCAGGACCGTATTGTTTTCCAACATGGGGGAGGTCCTTTCAGCCGCGGCGCTCGCCTGCGCCGCGCTACTTCATCACCATGTCGCCGTAGCCTTTTTCGCGCAGCAAGGTCGGGTACACCTTGTAGAGCGGTTCGACGGCCGGGAGGAGTTTCAGAATTTTGGGGAGCGGGCCCTGCAGCACAATGTCCTTCTTGGCCAGCGCGGTCATAAGATTAACCTTGCCATGCCAGAAGGCGTGCGCGACATCGGCGCGCATGGTCAGCACGGCATCCGGTTTGAGATCCGTGGCTCCGTGGAATACGTCGGCGAAGGCGCCCGCCTGCGTCGGCTTGTCCTTCGCATTGACGGTCGTGATCGCATCGGGATCGCTATATCGAAACTGGATGACGATGCCGGAGGAGGCGATTTTCGGGCCGACCTGTGGGTCTTGCTTTGCGCGGTCCATCAGCGCGCCGACGGTCTCGTAAAACTGCGCGGAGTCTCGAAACACGCTCATATGCTTCTCCTTGCTGGGCCGGGACCTGAGTTCTGCGTGGATTATAGCCGTCGCGCGTTGCGGCCGTCAAATGGTTCGCGTCGCGCCCTCTTGACAGCCGCGTCCGAAAGTGGTATAACCCTTATGACGCGCTGCGTCATAGCGACGACACGCGTCTTTCCCCGCTCTGTGACGAAGAGGAGGTCAGCATGACAGACGAGCTGGTACCTGCAGGCAATGGCGCCAGCGCCTCGACTGAGCCAGTGAAGAAAGCGGCGCGGAAGACCGCAAAGAAGGTAGAGGAGCATAACATGAACCAACCCCAGACGCCGGCCGAAGTAACCGAGAAGGTTGAGGCGACGGCAGAAGCCACCGCGGCCGAGGTCGAGGCGACCGTCGAGCAGGCTGCGGACGAAGCGCAGCAGACTGTGGCAGAGGTCCTCGAAGAGGCGAAAGTCCCCACAAACGGGACTGAGGCCGAGAAGGGCATCAAGAAGATGGTCAACGACGCGAGCGCGCAGGTTGACAAGCTGCCCGGCTCCAAACAGGTCAAGGGCGCGGTCACGAAGGTGGCCGATCAAGTCGGCAGCGCGGATGTGACCAAGAAGGCGGTCCGCACGGTGCGGGACGCGGCGGACTCGATCAAGCACTCCGCGCAGGACCTGGACAAGAACCCGCTCGTCGTCGCGGCGCACAAGGTGCTGCTGGCCGGCGTCGGTGCGGCTGCGTTGGCGCAGGAGGAGATCGAGGACTTTGTCAACCGCCTGGTCGAGCGCGGCACAATCGCGGAGGCAGACGGCAAGCGCATGGTCAAGGACGTTCTTGATCAGCGGCGCAAGCAGATGGAGCGCGCGGGCGAGCGGGCGCAAGAGGTGGCCGGGGAGATTCAGACCAACCTGACCGAAGGCCCGAAGAAGATCGCCGACGACCTCGAGCAGCGGATTGAGGGCGTGCTGACCCGCATGAACATCCCGACCAAAGAAGAGATCGAGACGCTGACCTCGAAGATCACCGCGCTGACGCGGAAGGTCGACGAGCTGAAGAAGACCGAATAGCGCGATGCCGGTCATCAAGCGCTACCCGAATCGCAAGCTCTACGACACCGCGTCCAAGCAGTACATCTCGCTGGACGGCGTGTCGGAGATGATTCGTCGCGGCGAGCCGGTTCAGGTGGTCGATCATGCGACCGGGGAGGATCACACCACGCTGGTCCTGACGCAGATCATTGCGGAACAGGAGAAGCGCGGCAGCGGGTTTCTGCCCCTCGATGTGCTGACCGGCCTCGTGCAGGCCGGCGGCAACACCCTGGTGACTCTCCGGCAGCGACTGTCTGGACCGATCGACTTCCTCCGCCAGGTCGACGAGGAGATTCAAGCGCGTGTAGAGAAGTTGGTAAGCCTCGGCGAACTGGCGGAGGATGAGGGACGCCGGCTGGCGCAGCGCCTCATCGCGCTCGGCGCAGCGGTGCGCGCTGAGCGCGAGGTTCAGGAAGCAGCGCTCCAGCGGGCGCTCGAAGCGCGCGGCGTGCCCACCCGCGAGGACCTGGCGAAGCTATCCGAGATGCTGGATCGATTGTCGGCGGACGTGGACGGTTTGAAGAAGTAACGTTTTGACGCAGAGGCCTCAGAGGACGCGGTGTCTTCTGAGGCCTCTGCGGTTTAGTTGCTCTCAGTGACCATACCCGCGGCGGTCACCGCCGTAACCGTGTCGTTTCGCAGCGCCATGCAGTTCACCCCCTGCACGACCCCTTCCTTCGCGGGCACTTCATCCGCCGCAAAGCGAATGATCTTGCCGAGGCTGGAAATGGCGAAGATGTCGTCGCCGCCGCGCGCCGCGGCGCCCCCAACCAGCCGGTCGGCCTTCATCGCCACCTTGCCGCCGCTCCCCGGCGCCTTGTTCAGCGCAAAGCCGGGCATCTGGCGGATCGTGCCCTTGCCGTCCGAAGAGATCAGGAAGACGGACGCCCACGACCGCATCATCGGGGTCCACCCGAATCCCGAGGCTACCCCGCACCGCGACCTGCGTCTCCGCGAACCGGATGCCGAGGCCCTTTGCGGTGACGATGAAGAGGTCGGCATTGGCTTGCGACCAGCAGTAGGCCGCGGGCGCGCCGCCCTCGCGGATATCGTAGAGCAGGGTGCCGGGCTGGAGCGCGCGGCCGAACACGTTGTAGCGCCAACGGCGGACCTGGCCGCGCCGCGTGACCACCGTCAGATTGCCCGCGCCCATGTCCGGCGCGACGAGCGCGATCTTCTCTTCCGCCCCAAGCGTCACCCACTTCCGGATCGACTCGCCCCGGCCGCGCACCTCCGACTCGACCACGTTGGCGACTGCCAGCGGGAACGCGCGCCCTTGCGTGGTGAGCACGATCAGGGTTTGCTCCGCGTCTGCCACCGCCAGAAACGCGGGCGGGTCGCCCTCCGGCGCGTCCAGGTCGAAGACGCCCATGCCCCCACGGCGCTGCCTGTCGTACAGGTGGCGCGGGGTCCGCTTCGCAATGCCGCCTGCGGTGAGCGTGATAAGCTGCCGGGTCGTCGGAGGCTCGCTCGGACCTGACGGCTCGTCTTCGACCTCCGCGCTCTCGGCGCGCATTCGAGGCGTTAGCTCCGCGCGGACGGCACGCGCCGCGTCCTTCGAGCGAAAGGCTTCGAGCTCGGCTTCGAGAGACTGGATGTAACTCAGCACCTCCAGCGGGAGGCCGGTCAAATCGGGCCGGGGAACGGTCATGCGTAATACCTCGTGTCAGATAGGTCGTCGATGCGCAGCAGATCATCAGCGCGTCCTGTCAGTGTTGCCGCGATGAAGCGCGGCAGCTTCGCGCGCGTCTCATCGAACTCCTCCAGGTACGCTTCGGGCAGCGCAAGCTCGTCACCGCGCCGCAGGGAATCGGCGCGCCTTCCGTCATGTTACGAAGTCGGGCGGGAGATGGTCCACGCGGTTCTGATAGCGAATGCTGACGCGGCCGTCGACGCGGAAACGCACGCGCGTGATGCCCGTGTTGTCGTGGTGAAAGAAGACGTTAGCCGTGTGGGGCGCACCGACGAGTTCGCGCAGCAGGTACGCGCCAAACCCGCCGTGCGTGACGATGGCGACCGTCACGTCCCTGGCCGCATCTGCGCGCAGCCTCGCCGCAACGCGCGCCGCGCGCGCCAGGAAAGGCGCGCGTTCCTCCTGGCCGTAGCGCCACCAGCCGTTATCGGTCACTTCGTCCGACAAGACGCAATCTGGAAACTGCCGGGCGATCTCGGCGCGGGTCAGGCCCGTGCCGCCGCGGATGCCGCGGCCTTCGCCCTCGTCCAGCCACATGCCTCCCTCTTCGTGGACGTCGACCCACACTTGCGGCCTGAGGTTCAACGCTCGGCCGATCGGGGCCGCAGTCTGGAGCGCGCGCAGCATGGCGCTGCAGTAGAGCTTCTCGATGCCCATGCCCGCAGGCATGCCCATGCCCGCAGGCATGCCCGTGCCCTCGACCGCGTCCGTCCCCTGGCCCTCGATAGGCACGCCTTCATGGTCCGTGCCTGCCGCAAGATGCCGGGCGACAAGCTCGGCCTGGCGCAGCCCGATCTCGGTCAACGGCGGGTCGATGACGCGGTCGCGCTGGTCCGTCAGCGCGTTATTGACTGATTGGGCATGGCGAACGATGAATAGTTCCATGAGGCGCGATTGTAGCATGAACCGCCACAATCATTGGAAAAGACCCGTCGGGTTTCGAAAACCCGACGGGTCTGGTGCGCCTCATTCGAGGTCGTCCCGGATCTTCCAGTAGTTTTCGATCCGCATGCGCGACAGCCGTCCCGCGCGCATCGCGGACTTCACGCCGCACCACGGCTCGCGCGTGTGCGTGCAGTTGGCGTATTCGCACCCCTTCGCCGGCTCCGCGAACTCCGGGTAGAACTGCTTCAACTCTGCCTGCGTCAGCCCGGCCAGCCCGAACTCGCGGATGCCGGGCGTGTCCACCACGAAGCCGCCGGCCTTGAGCGGATGCAGGCTCGACTGCGTTGTAGTGTGCCGGCCGAACTGCTTCTGCTCGTTGACCTCGCCCACCTTCAGGTTCAGCCCCGGCTCGGCCGCGCTCAGCAGGGATGACTTGCCCACGCCCGAAAGGCCCGCCAGCGCCGTCGTCCGCCCGGCCAACGCCTCGCGCAGCTCGTCCAGCCCGCGGCCAGTGGTTGCGCTTGTCAGGATCACCCGACACCCCGCCAGCCGGTAGGCCTGCGCCACGCCTTCCAGGTCCCACGGTTCCTCGACCAGGTCCACCTTGTTGATCGCGATGATCGGCGCGAGGTTGTTCCGCAGCGCGGCGATCAGGTAACGGTCGACCAACTCCGGCCAGAACGCCGGGCTGCGCCACGCTGCGACGATGAGCAGTTGGTCGACGTTGGCGACGATGATCTGCTGCTTGAACTCGTTGAACGGGTCGGGCCGGGCCAGCGCGCTGCGCCGGGGCAGGATCGCGTCGATGATGCCCTGCTTGTGCCCGTTGTGCGACACGACGACGTGGTCGCCGACTGCGATCATATTGCTGTAGCCGCTGTGTTCGATCCGCAGCGACTTGCGCATGGAGCACAGGTAGCGGCCTTCCGGCGTGTCCACCGTGTACAGCCCGGTCGCCACTTCCACCACCGTTCCGCGCGACTGCTCGTATCCCTCGCCCGCCCCCTGCGGCTCGGCCTTCGTCTTCCCTTCGGTTTGCTCCGCGGGCCGAGCGCCTGGCGCTGCGATTCCCTCGTGCAGCGGCGAACGGATCACCTTCGCCTCGCGCCATTCGGTTTCGCCCTTCGGCATCACGCGCTGCGTCGACTCGATGTCGAGGTCGTCGTATGCGTCCGGGTCCTCCGCGTAGACATCCGTCCAGTTCTTCTGGCGCACCTTCGCTGGCTTCTGGGCTTTCGGCGTCTTCTTGGCCGATCCGCCCGCGCGCTGCGCCTTCTCTTCGAACATGATCTGAATCGACTTCTGTTGCCTGCTGGTAATAGCCAACTCTGGTTTCTCCCGTGAGTTAAACGCAAAGGCCATGAGCTTCGCTCGAAGCGCTAAACACTCCGAGCGGTTTGCTCATGGCCCTTCCTGCGGCTGCCGAACTCTCGACGGCGATCATAAACAAAAGGGCCATGAGCTTGCGACGCGCGTCGCGCTGCTCATGGCCTCAGTTCAGCAGGGGAATCCCGTCTGGCCTGGACTCAGTCAGCAAGGCGAGCGCTTACGTCGCAAGTCGTAACTTGCGCGAGACGGTTCTTATGGGTCATAACGCTCGCCCTCCTTTCGGAAGATGTATCAGATTGGCCGTACTATAACCGAATACGCAGGAATGTCAAATGGGTCGCGCGTGAGGAAGCTGTTTGAAAAGGCGTTTACCCGGCGCGCCGGATAAATCCGGCTGTCGGGGCGGGTCAGCCCCGTAAACGGGGCGCCGTTCAGAAGCCCGGTGATTGATCGCCGGGCGGTCTGGGGAAGACAGACGCTCTTTTCAAACAGCTTCTTAGGGTTGGCGCGCCTGCCCGGAATCAGGATTCAGCATCAGCGACGACTCGTCCACCGCTTCGAAGTCGGAGGCTCGGACGCGCTCCTGCAGCTTATGCAGGTCGTCGTTGTCCCATCGCTGGTCGGGAACGCCGGAGATAAATAGGTCCGAGCCGTTGTCCGCGACGAACATCCCGTAGTTCTTCAGCGCCTTCAGAATTGCCTGATTGATGGGCGAGAAGCCGGAGATGTCGAAGCCGGCCTTCAGGCGGAAGCGCTGCCCCATCGGCGGGCGTTTGAGATCGGTCGACGACGACGCATAGTGCCGCGCAGGCCAGATGTATTCCTTACGCGTAAGGTTGACGGTGAAGCGGATGGCGTGGTTGATCGCGCCGCTCGCCGCTTCCTCGTAGCGCACGAGTCCGGGCAGAATCGGCAGCCCCGCCGCATCCGCAGACGTCCAGCCGGTCGGGCGCAACGCATGCGAGCGCAGGTCGAAGATCGCGCCTGACCCGGCATGCCAGCTTCCGTCGGCGTTCGGCCACGCGTCAAACAACTCGTACAACACGCACGCATCGCGGTCGACCACCAGCACGTGGCGGTCGCCACTGCTGTCGGGCCCGCCTTCGATCAGCGCGTCAGGAGGAATGGGATAAGGACCTGGGTCGCTCTCGTCGTCGTAATCGAACGTGACCGACACGCGCGGCTGTGCGCCGGGGACCGTGTTGTACGGTATCCCAATCGGCCCGCCGTCCCATTCGCCCGAGCCGAAATCCGCATGCAGGCCGTCGTTCGGACCAATCGTCGCAATGTAGTCGTTCGAGCGCGGGTCGACGGGCAACGAGTCGATGCGGGTGTTCCACACGTTATCGGGCGGGAAGTATGCGCAGCCGCCCGTCATGATGAGCGGAAAGTCGATCTCACCGACGCGGTTGGATGGTTGCGAAGGGGCGCCGCTGCTATCGGCGGCTGTCATCGTGTAGTAGCTGTTGCGCTTCGGGTCGCCAATGCCCGAGTCCGGGTCGAGCCGCGATTGCGCTGCTCCGGCCCCGGGCGTAACCGTGGCGACGAGCAGCGAGCCGGTCGCTCCCGGCGCAGCAAAGGGCCGGTCGTCGCTGCGGTAGAGCCGGTATTGCCCTGTGGCCGGGTCAGAGTGAGTCCAGGAGAGGAGCGCGCCGACGCCGGAACGCGCGATGCGAAGGTCGGAAACAGGTGCGGGCGCGGCGAAGGTAATCAGCGTGATCACCCCCAGGCACGCGCCCGCAACGGCCAAAGCCCGCACGACGCGGGCTAATCTGTGATGAAAACCGGCTCGCGGCGATGAGTTCCGTCGCATAGTGGTTTAGTCTTCGACTTCCCGCAGTTGCACAGCGTAACGCGGTTGCGGGTTTGGAACGGCTGGCCGTCCGCGCGCCGGATCGGGATGTTGCCCGTCACCCACAGCGGTCCCCGGATCGGGCCGTCGGAAGTGATCTCGACCGTCAACGCGACCTGGCAGGGCAGGTCGGGTTCGATATCAACATCGCCCCGGCGCAGCGCGTACATGAACGAGCCGGACGGGCATCGCTCGATCATCGCCATGACCTGGCCGCGGATCGTGCTCTCGTCGGTCGAAGTGGTCATCTCCTCGACGTTGCCCATGCGGTTGCCGCAGAAGCCCGACTCCATACACAGCGAGTAGTCGCGGTAGACGACGATGCCCGTCCCGCCGGGAATCTCGACGCGACGCTCTTCGACCGTATTGGTTTCCGCCGCCTCGGTTCCGTCAAAGGAGATCTCGCGGTGGCTGGCGTCGCAAAACGGCCACGTGGTCGACGCGCCACAGCGGCACAGTTCGTAAGTGTCGCCCGTGGCGATAACAACGTCCTTCCGCCACGTCAGCGGCTCGCCGTGCTCCGAGACCACCTGCACCTTGCGGACGAACGCGATCGGGCCATGAACAACATACGGCCCGTCCGCCTCCACCTCAATCCACGCTTCCTGCTTGCCAATCGGCTCAACTGACATTGGCGCGCTCCTTCATTACAACGCAAGTTCGCGGTTTGCGTTACGCACCTTCCCTACCCGTCTGGGTCGCTGCGCACTCATACCGCCGGCGCGGCGGCAAAGGTCTGCGGGCTGGTTCGCAGCGTCATCATCGCCAGCAACCCGGTCAGGTATACCACAAGCGCGATGCCCAGCACCACCGTGAAGCCCAGCGACTGCGCGAGCATCACGGACAGGATCGAGCCGATCACCGATGCGCAGCCGTTCACCGCCCAGGCCCACGGCACAAGGTTCGCGTTCGTTGCCGCGACGAACCGCATGCCGAGCGGGAACGGCATCCCCATCAGCAGGCCGAGCGGCGCGAGCAGCGCGACGCTCAACACGATGCGCGGCAGAATGTCCCACCCGAGCGCCGCGCGGAAAAGCGGCGGCAGCAGGAACGCATACAGCAGCGCCAGCGCAGCCAGCGCGGGAATCACAAACCGGATGACGCGGCGCGTGTCGGTGTCGGGCGGCGCCAACTTGCTCGTGAAGAAACTGCCGACGCCGGAGAATGTGAGAATAGCGAACAGCACGACCGAGAGGGCAAAGGTCGGGTGGCCGAGGAACAAGATGAACTGCTGCATCAGGCTGATCTCGACCAGGATGAAGCCGATGCCGAGCGCCGCAAAGTAGACGATGAAGCGCCGCGTGCCGAACGTGCTGACGTTGCCCTTGCGGAAGCGCCAGAGCGGCCACAGGATCAGCGCGAGCGAAAGCACCGTCGCCTGGATCAGCAGGATGGTCAGCGTCAATTTGCCGCTGCGGAAGGTGCCGAAGTTCGTCCAGCCGTAGTACTCGAAGAAGAAGGGCCGGTCGTCGCTCGTCGGGCTCACATCCAGCGGGTACAGCGCATAGAAGGCTTCCTTGTCCTCCGCCCGGAAGAAGTCAGCGAAGTGATTGCCCTCCTGGCCAAGCATATCCGGCGCGTACAGCAGGGTGAATTGGAGCGGCTCCGCGGCCGCGCGGACCTTGGCGACCTCTTCCGGCGTGAACGGCGACTTCTTCAGAAACATATTCGCGGTGTCGCCTGCCCGCACCACGAGGAAATGCTGCGACGGGTCGGCCACGCCGATCCGCTGCAGCGCCTCCGCGCCGATGGTCACGAGGCGCAGCGCCTGCCCCGGCGGCTCGAAGTGCCAGCGCCCGATGGCAAGCAAGCCGTCGTCGTTCAGGTGATCCAGGTACTCGCTGTACGCGTCCGTCGTGTACAGGTAGTTCTCGGTCAGGCTGTATGCGCCGGCTGCCGCCGCAGCCCACGTGTCCACCTGCGAGAACTGGATCACGTCGTACTTGTCGTTTGACCGGGCGACGAAGTTGCGGCCCTCGGCCACCTCCACGTCGATCTCCGGAATGTCCGAGTACAGCCCGCCCGAATACTCGCGGTACTTCGTGCGCATAATGTCGACAATGAGCGGGTTGATCTCCGCAGCCGTAACTTTCTTTGCGTCGTTCGCCCACGCCACCAGCACGTCCACCCCGCCGCCCGGCCCGATCAGCAGCACGCTTGGATTCTCAGTGAGCCGGTAGACGAGGCTGGAGGGCAGCGCGTTGACCCAGTCGAGCTTGGCCTTGTCGCCGTCCCACTGGTTGATCGCGGTCATGGCCGCCGCGTCGATGGCGATGAAACGCTGCTCCGGCAGTTCGCCCGTGTAGGCGCCGCTCAGCCCCCACGCCTGCCCCTTCATCCCCGGCTGCCACATCACGTCGATGCGGCTGAACGGCGTCCAGCCCGTGTATTCGAGCTGGATGTCGGGGAAGTTCTGCTTGTCATAAGCAATGCTGAGCGGCTTCGACGGCGGGATGTGCAGCGTGAAGATGTTGGCCGCGAACGGCAGGAGCAGCGCCAGCAGCACCGCGTAGCCGCCCAGCACCCACGGCGTGAGGAAGCGCCGGCCTCGAACCGGACCGCCATCGGCTGTCTCCGAAGCAGGGCCGCGCGCGCGTGAAAGCGTGAATGCCAGCGCGCCGAGCGCCGCGCCAACGGCAGCCAGCATCACCGCGCCCTGTCCGGGCAGCGCGTACAGCGCGAGCACCACGCCCAGCGCGCCCAGTCCCGCGCCCAACAGGTCCGCGAAGTAGAGCGGCCCGATCTCCTTCGCCCAGGCCGACAGCGCGGTGCCGATGGTCAGGCCGGCGAAGAAGAACGGCACAATGATGATGGCGTAATAGACCAGCATCCACGCCACAAGCTCGATCGTAGCGGCGGTGGGGTTTGCCGTGCCCGGCGCCACGGGCTTGAGCGGATCCATCGGGATGCGCGTCATCAGCGCAAAGGCCACCAGGATCGATATGCTATATAGCACGGCGCTGCGGGCAAGCTTGAGGCGGAGATCGCCCGTGAGCGCGCCCTTCTTCACCGCCAGATATGTGCCGCTGGCGCCGAAGCCGAGCAGCGCAGTCGAGATGATCATGAAGCCGAACTGGTACCACAATGAGACGCTGAACACGCGCGTGAGCGCGATTTCGAGCATAGTGGTGCTGCCGGAGACGAGAAACACCCCGAGGAAGAGGGGCCAGTTGCGCCGAAAAGTCACTGATTGCTCCTGGGTGGATGATGACGATTCGCGGTTGCGCCACGAGCGGGCGGCCAGATGTGGTGGCGCCGCCGCTGCGGTAAGCGGAAGGTCATTCTACGGGAACGGCGGAACTTGGCCGTACAGATTAGCCGTTACATACGTTAGAGAAGTTGCATGAAATACTTCAGCCTGACCTGTGTTGTGGAAGTGGGACGGGTGTGTGGAGGCTTGTGATGGTATGGCTGTTTCGGGCGATTGGCGGGCTGGTCCGCACCGTGTTCATCATGGTGCTGGTCGTCGTGGTCCTGTTGGTCGGCCTTGCTTATCTTGACGGTTCCGGGATCGTAGAGGGGAGGGTGCGTGGCGTCCTCGCGGACACGATCTCGCCGGGCGTCGCGGAGTTCGCGCAGGATGCGGGGGGTACCCTCGCCGAGCAGATCGCCGATGCGCTGCGGTCCCTCTTGAGCCGCGCCGACCAGGCGCTGGCCGAACAGGGCGTGCTCGCGTCGCCCACCCTGGCCGCAGGCGCAGAACCGGCCGCCGACGCGGTGGCCGATAGCCGCGCCGTGCTCGAACTTATCAACCAGTATCGCGCGCGTGCGGGCCTGCGTCCCTGGCGATGGGACGACCGGCTCGCAACCTTCGCGCAGACGCGCGCCGACGACATGATTGCCCGGAATTACTTCAGCCACAACGATCCCCGGACGGGGCAGATCAAGTTGGCCGACCTGCCGACCCTGGTCTCGATCGGCGAGAACTTGTTCCAGGTGTCGGGTCCTGCGGTCCGGTTCATGCGCAACGTGAACGAGGAAGTCGTGACCGGCTGGCAAAATAGCCCCAGCCACAACGAGTTGCTGCTTGCGGAGAAGATGACCCGCGGGGGGATTGCCTTTGCGCGCACCGACACGCGCATTGTAGTGGTGCTGATCGCGGCGGAGTAAGGATGAGCGCAGTGCGCTGGAAGCCCCGTTCACGGGGCGCCGCTGTGTAGCCCGGACATTCATGTCCGGGCGGTCATGGCCGACCCTGAGCACCGCAAGTTCCACGGTTATTTTGTTAACATTCATCATCGCCGGGCGGTTCCCCGCAGTCCAGCCACCCGATCAAGCCGTTTCTCAGAGTCGCCGCACGCGGCCGTCCCGGCGCAGCCCGGCGGCTGCCGTCACGCCTCCTGCCTCCCGCATGTACGCGGCCAGTTCGGCGCGCAGCGGCAAGCCGGTCTGCCCGAACGAGCGCTCTGACAGCTCGAACACGGCGTGGCCCTGCCCTCGCGCGCCGCGCTCCCACGCCCGCGCCGGCGCCCGCGCAAAGCTCCCGCAGGCCACCAGCAGCGGGGTGCCTCCCGCATCGTCCACCGGCTCCCCCCGCAACGTGGCGTTCGCCGCCCGCGTCTCCCCGCGGCCCGATCCGGCCGCGATTTCGTACCGCACCTCCCGGCTGAACTGCGCAAACCCGCGCTCTTCGGCCGGTTCGTCCGCCCACGTCGCGCGCCGCGCGTTGTCGTCGAGGAACGCGCCGAACTCTCTGCGCGGCAGCTCGAAGGTGATGATGGAGTCGGCGAAGGGCGAGAGGCGGTGGAGGTCGCGCAGCGTCAGCGGACCCTCCGGCAGGCCCGCTGCGATGACCGACGCATCGACCATCGCGAAGTCGACCGGGATGCCCGCGGCGCGGCAGCGCGCGGCGAGCGCATCCGCGACGAAGTTGGCGAGCGCCGCCTCTTCGCCGGTGAATGCGCCGCCCGGCGCCTCAAAGTGGAGGTCGGGGTGCGCCTCCGCCACGCCGAGCGGTTCGGCCAACAAGGCTGTGACCTCCCGCGCGAGCGGCTCGGTGAACGCCGCATCGAACAGAGGGTCGGGCGGCAGGCTGTCGACTGGAAGCAGCCGCGCTTCGGTCACCCGCGCGCCCCCCTCCGTCACTTCGATAATCACCTCGCCCAGATAACGCCCGAACGCCCCCGCCTGTGCAATACACACACCGTTCACGCAAACAGGCGCGAGCGCGTCCTCGTTCAGCGCGTGGTGCGTGTGCGCGCCGAGGATCAAGTCGACCGTGCCCGCCGGGAGCGCGTTCGCCAGCTCCACGTCGCCCGCGCCTGCCACGATCCCAGCTGGATGATCGAGACTGTAACCCAGGTGGCTGAGGACGATCAGCGTGTCGCAGCCCGCGCGCAGCCGCGCCGCATGCTGCCGGACGGCTTCCACCGGGTCCGTGATCAGCAACAGTTCTTCGGGAGCGCAGTGCTTGATCTCGGCGGGCGTGGTCACCCCGATCACGCCCACCCGCAAGCCGTTGACGGTGAGAACCGTCGCGGGCAGGATGCCCGGATATTCGCGATCCGCAATGAGGTTTGCGGAGAGCAGCGGGAACGTCGCGTCGCGCTGGGCCGCCAGCGAGAGCATGCCGAGGCCCCAGTCGAGATCGTGGTTTCCTATCGCGCCCCCGTCAACTCCGGCCGCGGAGTACAGCCGGTAGGCAGGATGGGCGCGGAACTCCTCTGGCCGCGTCCCCATTAGCTCGGCGAAGGGGCTCCCCACGAGGTCGTCGCCGCCGGAGAAGAAGAGCACTCCTTCGCCGCCCTGCCCCGCGCACGCGGCGCGCGCGGCGGCGACGTGTCCCGCGATGCGCGAGAAGACGGGCGCGAACGACTCGGCGTCGAGATCGGCCAGCCGTCCGTGGAGATCGTTAAAGTGGAAGACGCGGAGGCGAAACACGAGCCGCGCGGCTACGCCGTGTGCGCCAGCCGCTCGGGCGTGACCTGGTAGAGCGGCGGCTCGCCCGCAAAGAACCGGCGCAGCTCCTCCACGGCCATCTCGCCCATGCGCGTGCAGTTCTCGATGCAGCCGGCCAGGTGCGGCGTGACGACTACGTTCGGCAGGCGGCGCAGCGGGCTATCAGACGCGGGCGGCTCCGGGTCGGTCACGTCGAGGAACGCGAAGAACCGCCCCTTGCTCAGTTCCGCGACGAGCGCGGCCTCGTCAAAGAGCGACCCGCGCGCCGTGTTCACGATGAGCGCGTCGTCCTTCATCAGCGCCAGCCGCCGCGCGTCGATCATGCGCTCCGTTTCGGGCAGGCTCGGCGCGTGCAGCGTGAGGACGTCGGCGCGGCGCAAGAGGTCGTCCAACTCGGCCTTCTCCACGCCCATCCGGTCGGCCTCGGCGTCGGGCAGGAAGGGATCGTAGACCAGAATGCGCGGCTCGAACGGCGTGAGCAGGCGAACGACGTGCCGCCCGATGTTGCCGCCGCCGACAATGCCGACATACCGCCCGCGTAGCTCGCGCGAAGGCCACCACGGCGTCTCGCGCCAACCGCCCTCACGCACGTGCTGCGCCAGCGGCCAAATGCGCTTTATGCCGACCACAATCAGCCCCACCGTCGTCTCGGCCACGTCCTGCCCCAACGCGGGCGCGGCGGAGGTTACGCGGATGCCCGCCTCCCAAACCGCGTCCGACACGACGCGGCGGACGCTGCCGCCCATGTGCGCGAGCGCGCGGAGCGACGGCGCGCAGTTGATAAGCTCGCGGTCGAGCCGCGCGACGTCCCAACTCGTTATGATCGCCGCCGCGCCCGGCAGCAGGGCCAGCAGGTCCGACTTGCTTGCCGGCTCCTGCCCCGGATGCTCGCGCACCTCCGCTAACGCATGGAGCCGCTCCCACGCAGCCTCGCTCATCATGCGCGCATAGTGCATCTTGCCGATGGACATCACCACAACAGGCCTCGTCATGGCCGCCTCACTCCTTCAATGCCGTTTCCCACACGCGGGTTAACTCGTCCAGACCCGACACGACGAGGTCGGGCCGGATGCCTTTCGTCTGAA
>JALOOB010000459.1 GCA_025454635.1 Anaerolineae bacterium | reverse complement strand
ATGCCCGGCTGGGGGCGGCAGCGGCACCTGCCGGGGCAGGGGCGTGACCGGCTATTTCGGCTCGGCGGACGAGTTTGCGGGGAAGGTGGTCCTCGTCACCGGGGGGTCGCGGGGCATCGGGCGGGCGATTGCGCTGGCGTTTGCGGCGCGGGACGCAACGGTGGCGATCTGCTACCGAAACGACGGGCGGGCCGCGACGGAGGTCTGCGCGGAGGCGGAGCGCAACGGGTGGCGCGTGACCGCGCACCGGGCCGATGTGGGGTGGAGCGAGCAGGCGCGCGCGTTGGTCGACGCGGCGCTGGCGGAGCATGGGCGCATCGACATTCTGATTAATAACGCGGGGGTCTTTCCGCGAACGCCGGTCGTAGACATCACAGATGAAGAGTGGGAAGAGGTGCTGCGAAGCAATCTCTACGCCACCTTCTACTGCTCGCGGGCGGTCCTGCCGCACATGACGGCGCGCGGGAGCGGCATCATCGTCAACATGGGCTCGATCGCGGGAAAGCGCGGATCGCGGTGGCACGCGGCGTACGCGGCGGCAAAGGGCGGGGTGTTCGCGTTCACGCGGTCGCTGGCAAAGGAGGCCATCCCGCATGGCGTGCGCGTAAACGCGGTGTGTCCCGGCCGGGTGGAGACGGAGATTTTCGGCGCGCAACTGGATGAGAAGGAGCGCGCCCGGTTTCTGGCCGAGGCGCCCATCGGGCGGCTGAGCGCGCCGGAAGAGGTGGCGGCCGCGGTGCTGTTCCTGGCGAGCAGCGCGAGCTCGTATGTGGTCGGGGAGACGCTGGACGTGGACGGGGGGCTGGTAATGGATTGACCGGACCCATTGAAAATTGAAGATTGAAGATGACAGATCGGGGAGCGGCTGAATCTGCCATTTTCAATCTTCAATCGGCATGTTCGGTATGGGGGGCCGCCCCGGCTGAAGCTCGTCGACGACGCGGTAGGTCAAGTGGCTGCGGACCTGGTCGGGCAGGCGTTCGAGGTAACCCTTCGTGACCTGCAGGTCGTGGTGCAGGGCGTTGCGCCCGCTGGGCGCGTCGACGCCGAGGACGAGCACGGGCCGCGGGATGTCCGAGCGGTTGGCGGTGCCGCGGTGGATGCAGAGCGCGGTGCGCGCCGAGATGTCGCCCATTTTGGGCATCTTCTGCTGCATCCGTGCCTCATAGCGCCCGTAGTACGACTTCGGCGGAAACATGCCGTCCTGGAAGTCGACGGGTTCGTCCCACTGGGTGCCGGGCGCGATCTCGAACGGCCCCATGTCCTCGTGAACGTCGACGGTGGTCAGGTTGAACGCGAGCGAGTTGAGGCGGCGCCCGACGAGCGTGTCTTCCGGCGAGGGGAAGTCGCGGTGCCAGGGCTGGTTCATGGAGCCGGGGAAGGGCGTGTCGAAGCCGATTTCGACGATTTTATACTCGGGGCCGAGCACAGCCTCGCAGACCGCGACCACCCAGGGATGCGTCGCGAGGTCGACGAAACCGCGGAGGCGCTCGGGATGGATTTCGACGTACCAGCGGTTCGGCCCGCGGCCGACCGCGCCGCCGGGACGATTGATGGCTTCATGGAAGAGGGGCTCGATATCCTCGCCGACCTCCTGCGCCCACTGCCGGCTGAACGCGCCCTTTTTGGCGATGATGCCGTCGCCGTAAAGGCCGCCGAGGATCGTTGCGACGTCGTACTCGCGCGACTGCTCCGGTGCGGTCATGTGTCCTCCTGCGCTTGGCGGATCGAATGGCCGCATGATACATCAGACCGTGGCAGATAAATCAATTTGACAGATTGCAGACGCGCCGGACGGGTGGGGCAATTGCCTGTCTCGCGGGCGCGACGTATAATGGGCTTGCGGGGTGGTGGCGGAACGGCATACGCGGCGGTCTTAAAAACCGACGGTCGAGAGACCTTGTGGGTTCGAGTCCCACCCACCCTATCCTTGCCACAGAGACCACGGAGAGCGCAGAGGGCTCCGGCTGCGCTCGGGATGCTCGACGTCCTCGGTGACCTCTGCGGCGAATCGCTACGTGTCAGCGCGCGACGGGGATTGAAGGGAGATCAGTCATGACGCAGACGCTCGAATATCGACGCTCGGTGCGCGCGCCGGCCGCGGAGGCGCACCGGGCGTTTACGCGCGCGACGCCGCTGCGCGACTGGCTGTGCGACGTGAGCCTGGCGGACGCGCGCGTGGGCGGGCGCATCTATCTCTGGTGGAACAGCGGGTATTTCGTCGCAGGCGCATACACCGCGCTGGAAGAGAACCGGCGCGTCGAGTTCACCTGGCAGGGCAAGGATGAGCCGGGGCAGACGGTGGTCGAGGTGACGCTGGAGGACCGCGGGGATGCGACGGAGGTGATCCTCAGGCACCGCGGCGTCGGCGACGGGCCGGAGTGGGAGCGCGTCGCGGCGGAATTCGAGCGCGGGTGGACGACGGGGTTGGCGAACCTGCAATCGCTGCTCGAAGCGGGCGAGGATCTGCGCTATACCCAGCGGCCGATGCTGGGCATTTTGCTCGGCGACTTCACGGGGGATGTTTCGCGCGAGATGGGTGTGCCGGTGAAGCAGGGCATCCCGGTGACGAGCGTGGTTCCGGGCATGGGCGCGGAAAAGGCCGGGTTGAAGCCGCACGACGTCATCGTCAGCATGGACGGCAAGACCGTGATCGACTATCCGACTCTGGTCGGCGCGCTGCAGGCAAGGCGCGCAGGCGACACGGTGGAGGTGGTGTACTACCGCGGACCGGAGCGCAAGACCACGCAGATGACGTTGTCGTCGCGGCTGCTGCCCGCGATTCCGCCGACGCCGGCCGGGCTGGCGGGCGAGCTGCGCAAGCTCAACGCGCACCTCGTCAGTCAACTCGAGGAAATACTGCACGAAACGCCGGAGGAGTTGGCGAAGATTGCGCCGGCGCCGGGCGAGTGGAGCGCGCTGCAGGCATTGGCGCACCTGGTCGTGTCGGAGCGCGAGACGCACGAGTGGCTGACCGACATGATCAATGACGACGAGCGCTTCTCGGACCGGTACACGAATCCGACCGCGCTGACCGCGCGCGTGAACGCACTGGTGGCGGTGCGGCCGACGGTGGCCGGACAGTTGGAGGCGGTGCGCGAGGCGCTGGCCGAGACCGAGGCGATGGTCGCCGCGCTGCCGGACGAGGTGGTCACGCACAAGGGGAACTACTGGCGGATCGGGCACAACCTCTTGCAGGTGGATCAGCACTGGACGGAGCACCTGGAGCAGGTGGAGGATGCGCTGCGGAAGGCGAAGGTGGCGACGCGCGCGTAAGGGCGTGAATGAAAAACGCCAGGCGCGAGTTGCGCCTGGCGTTTTCTATAAGGCGACGGCCGGATTTGAACCGGCGATCGGGGTTTTGCAGACCCCTGCCTTGCCACTTGGCTACGTCGCCAGGGTGAGCTTCGCTCACCTTAGCTGCGCTAACGCAGTTACGAGCGGCATTTTAGCGTAGGCGGGGGGCTTTGTCAAAATGACCCGTAACGAGGTCGTGAAGTGCGCGGAGTGCGGGACGCCGTTTGTCCCGCTGGGCGGGGAGAGGACGAGCCGGTGCCCGATGTGCGAGCGGATCGCGCCGGGGCCGGGGCGGAAGCGCGGCATCGTGAAGTGGTACAG
>JALOOB010000458.1 GCA_025454635.1 Anaerolineae bacterium | reverse complement strand
CGGCGCGGACAAGGTGAGCATCAACTCCCCGGCGGTGCGCACGCCGGAACTCATCACCGCCGGCGCGAGCCGGTTCGGCAGCCAGTGCATCGTCGTGGCAATCGACGGGAAATGGACAGGCGAGCGCTGGCAGGTGTACATTAACGGCGGGCGCGTGCCGACGGGGCGCGATGTGGTCGAGTGGGCGCGCGAGGCCGAACGGCTCGGCGCGGGCGAGATCCTGCTGACGAGCATGGACACCGACGGCACGAAGGCGGGCTATGATATCGCCATGCTGCGCGCGGTGAGCGAGGCCGTGTCGATCCCGGTGATTGCATCGGGCGGCGCGGGGACGATCAAGCATTTTTACGATGCGTTGACGCGTGGCGGGGCCGATGCGGCGCTGGCTGCCTCGCTGTTCCACTACAAGCAGGTGTCGGTGGCTGAGGTCAAAGCGTACTTGCGCGAGCGCGGGGTCGCGGTGCGGTCGTAGAGTATTGGCGGGGGGCCGGCGGCCCCCGCCACCCCCGCCGAGGTGGCGCGCCAGCGCAGCTGGCGTTGGCCCCCTCGACCCCGAAAGGGCGCGGGTAGACCGGCTGGCGCCCTTTCGGTGGCCGGATTCTACGGCGAGATCGGTCGTCGCGATCGACGCTTCGCGGAATGTCCGCCCGCCGCGAATCAGCGCATCGCGCCCCTGCTGGTTGCACGCGGCAGGTATTCCTCGGCTGATGTCCACCGCCCCGTGCGCAATTGGGGGTCAAGGGGGCTGCGCCCCCTGGCGGGGGTAGCGGGGGCTGGCAGCCCCCGCTACAGACTGATGCGTAGACCGCGGGTGAGGGGGCGAGCCCGCCTCCTCCAAACACAAACACATCAGAGAGAAGAGTCTATGTCCGAACAAGCCTCATGGGGCGAGCTTCACTGGAACGAGCAGGGGTTGATCCCTGCCGTCGTGCAGGACGCGAGCACGGGCGACGTTCTGATGATGGCCTGGATGAACGAGTTGTCGCTGCGGCGGACGCTCGAAACGGGGCAGACGCACTTCTGGAGCCGCAGTCGCAAGGAGCTGTGGCACAAGGGGGATACGTCGGGGAACGTCCAGCGGGTGCTGAGCCTCTGCGTGGACTGCGACGGCGACACGCTGCTGGTGCAGGTGGAGCCGGCCGGCCCCGCGTGCCACACCGGGCGGGAAACGTGCTTCTATCGGGAGTTCGACCCGCAGGGCGCGCGGTCGGAGGCGTGATCCCGGTGGAAGACGAAGAACTCTGGATGCTCCGGGAAAACCTGGACGACTTGCCCTCCCACCCGCTGCCTCCGGGATACGCGATCCGGTGGCACCAGCCGGGCGACGAACTGATCTGGGCGGAGCTTCAGGCGCCTTTCTACGAACCGGGCGCAATCACGCCCGAAACCTTCTATCGCTGGTTCGGCACGGACGCGGGGGCGCACGCGCGCCGGATCGCCTTCCTCGTCGACGCGAGCGGGCAAGCCGTCGCAACCTCGGCCGCATGGAGCCACGACGGGTTTCGCGGGCCGGAGTGGGGACGCGTGCACTGGGTCGCCGTGGCAGAGGGTTACCAGGGGCGCGGGCTGGGCAAGGCGCTGCTGAGCGCGACGCTGCGCCGGCTGGTCGAGTTGGGGCACACGAAGGCTTACCTCACGACGTCGCGCGACCGGCCCAAGGCGGTCGGACTCTATCGCTATTTTGGCTTTGTCGAGCTTTGACCACTTGACATACTATGTGATAATAGGTTCATACTCCAACGTCGGAGGTGCGCATGGGCCGTTTATCAGTGGGCGACCTTGCCCCCGATTTTGCGCTCCCGAATCACGAAGGAATTCACGTCAGCCTCTCCGAAGTCTTAGAGAAGCGCAATGCGCTCCTGCTGTTCAATCTTGGCTTCATCTGACTGCACTGCCGCAACCATGTGGCGCAGTTGCGTCACGAGTATGAGCAGTTCGCGGCAACCAACACCGAAATCCTCGTCATGGCGCCGAACAAGCCTGCCTCGCTGGCGAAGTACGTCGCTGCGCACCCCACGCCCTTCCCCATCCTCAGCGACCCCGGCGCGCGCGTGGCCGAGATGTACGGCATCGAGGCGATTCACGCGCCCTTCCTGACCTTCTTCATCGGCTCGATGTTCGTGGTCGATCGATCCCGGCGGATTCGATTTGCCGACTACAACGTCCCGCTCGTCGCGCGGCCCGACGACAACAAGGCGCTGTCCGTGCTCACGGCAATGGCGTAGCGGAACCCATCGCCCCTACAGGTCTTCGCGCGTGACGCCGCCGATCTCCATCACCAAATCAGGACCGTAGGCGCTTGCGGGCGTCTGGTAGCCGGGCGGCGCGTCGCCGGCAAGCACCCGGCGGACGATCTCCAGGCTGGCCGCAGCGGTCAGCGTGTAGGCGTGCGGCGTCCGCATTCGCGAGACGGCCTTGTTGCCCGCGTTGTCGGTCGCCTCGGCCACGAGGATGGCGTACCCCTTTGCGCGGGCGGCAGGGCTCGGCCCCTCCGGCGCCAGGTTCATCAGGCTCATCAGCACGCGCTGGCCCAACGGACCGGCGGTCAGCGGCTTGAGCGTGTCCGCGCTGCGCAACACGCGCTTCTGCACGCCCCCCAACGCCATGTAGGCTTCGATGTTCGGGATGCCCGTCGAGTGATACGCAGTCGCCACGTCGCCCCACGGGATGGTGGTGCACTCCACCGGGCCCCCGCCGAAGTCGAAC
>JALOOB010000141.1 GCA_025454635.1 Anaerolineae bacterium | reverse complement strand
GGTCCACTCGGTGTAGTCGTCGTTGGGCTCGACCGACTCGGCGTACTTCATCTCGACGGATGCGCCGTCGGTGGAGAAGCGGACGAGGCCGTCGTTCATGATGCGGACGAGGCCGTTGCGGTCGGAGGGGCCGAGGAAGCCGCGGCGCCACTCGCCACCGTACTTGCCGACTTCGGGCGCCTCGATGACGTAGGGGTTCTTGGGAAGGCGCTCTTCGACCGCGGGAAGCGTGCCCGCGGCGACCAACTCGGGCGCGGCAGTCGGCTCAGGCGCGGCCGCAGTCGGCTCGGGGGCTTTGGTTGGCTCGACCGGAGCCGCGGTGGGTTCCGGGGCCTTCGTCGGCTCAGCCGGGGCCGCGGTCGGCGCAGCGGGCGCAGCCGTGGCAGGGGCCGGCGCGGCGGGGGCGCCGCACGCGCTCAGCGCGAAGGACAGGACGATGAGGATGCTCAGGATTGCGAGCACCCGGTTCCGAGATAGCATACCTTTCCTCCTATGGATGTGAACTGAAGCCGTCAGCGATGGTTGAAAGCGAACGTTGGACACATGTCGTGGCAGGTCGTTACGCAGAGTTCCCTCCTTTCGAGCGGACAGAGACGCTCCAGCGCCCGTTACTGGTTGACAATCGGTTCGACGCCGCGAATCCACACGTGGTCCGGGTCGTCGCTCCATGCGCCGTAGATGCGGTTGACGCCGCACAGCGCCCAGATGTAGACAAGCTGATAGCCGGCCGCGGCGACGAGCGGGTGATAGCCGCGCGGGATGGCGACCGCGTCGCCGTCCTCGACGGTGTAGACCTCGTCGAGGCGGTCGGGCGTGTCTTTCGGCTCGTAGACGCGCTGGAAGCCGTAGCCTCCCGCGGGCCTGAAGAGGTAGAAGTAGACCTCTTCGTAGATCGACTCGTTCGGCGGATTCTCCCGGTCGTGCTTGTGCGGCGGATAGGACGTCCAGTTGCCGGGCGGCACGAGGGTTTCGGCCATCATCAGGCGGCGGGTTGGCGCCTCGCCGGACGCGAGGTTGACGCTGGTGCCGGGCCGAAGCGTGCGCGACCAGTTTTTCGCGCCGGCCTTGGCCTCGGGAACGTCGTTCGGGCCAAGCACCCTGACGGGCAGACCGGCGGGCGCAGGCGTCATCGAGACGGCCATGTCGAGCGCAGGGGAGACGGCGGTGATGCGGTAGCGGGTGGCGGGCGGCAGGCAGATGAGCGTCGGGCCGGCGACGAACGGGTTCGGACGACCGCCAAGGTTCTCGTGAACCTTGCCGTCGCCCGTTTCGAGGCAGCCGATGCCGCTGATGATGTCGAAGACCGCTTCGCGCTCGCCCGTGTCGCCCTCGAACGGGCGGTCGCGGGTGACGCCGACCCGGCCGAACTCCAGCATCCTCAGAATGCCGTCGCCCGGACCGGCGATCTTTACATAGCCTTCGCGGAAACCTGCGCCTTTGACCAGGAGGTTCATCGGTGACCCCTTTTCAGCGTTGAATGGCGGCGTCCGGTGTCACGGAGCGCTGGCTCTGATGACGAGTTCGGGTTCGATCACAAGCGACTGGCAGCCGCAGCCGTTCGCGCTGCCGTCCAACTGCCCGAGCAGCAGCCGGGCCGCGGCTGCGCCGATGGCCTGGCGGTCCGCCCTCACGGTGGTGAGCGCGGGGGTGACGAGGCGGGCGAGCAGGATGTCGTCGGCGCCCGTCACTGCGACATCGTCGGGCACCCGGCGCCCTAGCTCTGCGCACGCGCGCAGCGCACCGGTTGCCGCAAGGTCATTGTAGCAGATCAGCCCATCGATGGCGGGTTGCGCTTCGAGCAGGCCGCGGGCGGCGGCATATCCGCCCTCGATATCCGGCACGGCGCAGCGCGCGATCAGCGCGGGATCGACGGGCAGGCCAGCTTCGGCGAGCGACTCGCGGTAGCCGCGCTCGCGCTCGCTACCGCTGTGCGACATGCGCGTGCCGCTCAGCACGCCGATGCGGCGGCGGCCGGAGCGAAGCAGGTGCGCCACCCGCAGGGCCGCGCCGCAAAAATCGTCCACGCAGACGCTGCTCACGCCGGGCAGCGTGCGGTTGATCAGGACGACGGCCTCGTGGCGGCTCACAAGATCGGCCAGGCATTCGTCGGAGAGCCGGGAACTGCACAGCAGCACGCCATCGACCGCCCGCTGCTCGAGGGAGCCGAGCAGTTCGGCTTCACGCTCCGGGTCCTCCGCGGTGTTGCGCAGGAGCAGGCTGTAGCCTGCAGGGTGCGCCAGATCGTCGGCGCCGCGGCTGATATCGGCAAAGAAGGCGTTGGCAATGTCGGGAACGATCAGGCCGATGGTGCGTGTGTGACGGGTCGCCAGTCCTCTGGCAATGGTGCTGGGCCGGTAGTCCAGCCGGTCAATCACAGCGAGGACACGCTGGAGGGTGGCGTCGCTGATCTCGCCCTTGTTGTTGAGCGCGCGGGAGACCGTTTGCCGGGAAACCCCGGCTTCGCGGGCAACATCGGCGATGGAGACGCGAAACGACATCCCTGTCCCTTGCGCATAGATGAGTGGAAGCGCTGCTATCGCAGCCTGGCTGAATGCCGTTATCGCTCACGGCACCGGTAACGGGATTATAAAGGGAGAAGTGAGGCGTTGTCAAGAGCTAATTTCGCCCCTTGACTCAAGATCAGTTCTGCGCGTATAATCGCCCGCAGATTCCGTTAGCGTTCACGGCAACGCTAACGGGCGCCAGCCCTGGAGGCCGTCGCATGAACACCCGGCGAGTCAATATCTCGGACGTGGCGCGCGAAGCGGGCGTTTCCTCGCAGACCGTCTCCCGCGCGCTCAACAACAAGGGCGAGATCAGCGTGGAGACGCGCCAGCGCGTGCTGGAGATCGTGCGGCGGCTCGGCTACCGTCCCAACACCCTTGCGCGCGGGCTCGTGACGCAGAAAACCTGCACGCTCGGCCTGGTCGTGCCCGACATCGCCAACCCGTTCTTCTCCGAAGTAGCGCGCGGCGCGGAAGACGCGGCGCATTTCGCGGGGTACAGCCTCCTGCTGTGCAACGCGATGGAGGACCCGGAGCGCGAGATGGAAGCGCTGCGGACGCTCGAGGCGCAGCGGGTCGACGGGATTCTCCTGTGCAGCTCGCGGCTGGCCGCGCCGAAGCTCGAAGCCCTGCTCGGCCGGCTGCCCCCGGTCGTCCTGGCAAACCGGGAGCCGGCGAGCGAGGCAATGCATTCGGTCAGCATCGACGACGAGTTCGGCGCGCTGGCCGCGATGCGCCACCTGCTCCGATCCGGCCGCCGCCAGGTCGGCTTGCTCGCCGGCCCACCTGCGTCGAGCAGCGGCGCGCGGCGGACTGCCGGGCACCGAGCCGCGCTCGCGGAGGCGGGACTGCCCGCGCGTCCGGAGCTGATCGTCCCCTGCGCGCCGCACCTTGAAGGGGGCGTGGAGGGCGCGACCGCCTTGCTCACGCGCTATCCCGAGATCGACGCGCTGCTGTGCTACAACGACCTGGTGGCAGTGGGCGCGCTGCAGGCGTGCGCCGGGCTCGACCGGCGCGTACCGGAGGACGTGGCGGTGGTGGGGTTCGACGACATCCCCCTCGCCGCGCTTGTGACCCCGCCGCTGACCACCCTGCGCAGCGACCGCCGCATGCTCGGCGCGGAGCTCGTGCGCCTCATGCTGCAGGCGCTTGAAGGCTGCCCCGGCGGCTGCGAGAACGTCGTCCTGAAACCCGAATTAATCGTGCGCGCGAGCGCGCCTAGCGCGAGCGCCGCCTAGTCACCGCATCGGAGCCTGCATGGACCCCTGGACCCGTTTCACCACCGCCGCGCGCGGCGAGCCGACCGACCGGGCGCCGGTCGCGCTGATCGTCGACAGCCCGTGGCTGCCCTCATTCGCCGGGCTGGACACGCTCGACTATTTCCTCCGGCCTGATTTGTGGCTGAAGACCAACCTCGCCCTGCTCGAACGGTTCCCCGAAGTGACATGGCTGCCAGGATTCTGGGTGGAGTACGGCATGGCCGCGGAGCCGTCCGCGTTCGGCGCGCGGGTGGTGTGGCACCACGACCGGCCGCCGTCGATCGACCCGGTGCGCGGGGGGCTGGCGAGCCTGGCGGGGATCGAGCCGGCAAACCCACAGGAGCACGGCATGATGCCGCTGGCGCTGCGGCTGTACGAGGATGCGGCGCGGCGGCTGGCCGCGGAGGGGTTGCAGGTCAGGATGGTGGCCGCGCGCGGGCCGCTTGCGGTGGCGGTGTGGCTGCTGGGCGTGAGCGAACTGATGGTGGCGCTCAAGCGGGAGCCGGACGCGGCCCACGCGCTGCTCGACACGCTGACCGAGACGAGCATCCGCTGGCTGCGCGCGCAGGCCGAGGCGGTGGGCGGCGTCAGCGGGGCTGACGGGGTCGAGGGGATTTTGCTGCTCGACGATATTCCGGGGATGCTCTCCCCGAAGATGTTCGACGCGATGGCGGCGCCCTATCTCGCGCGCATCCTGGACGCGTTCGACGGGCTGGTGCGGGTGTATCACAACGACACGCCGTGCGAACACTTGCTGCCGAAGCTGGGCGCGCTGCCGTTCGAGGTGTGGAACTTCAGCCACGAGACGGATATCGCCGCGGTGCAGGCGGCCCTGCCGGACAAGACGCTGCTGGGCAATGTGCCGCCGCTGCGCGTGCTGGCGCAGGGGACGCCGGACGAGGTATATCGCCATGCGCGCGCCTGCATCGAGAAGACGGGCGGACGGCGACTGGTGTTGTCGGCCGGCGGCGGGACGAATGCGGGGACGCCCCCGGAGAACATCGACGCGCTGGTGCGGGCCGCGCGGGGCTAGACGGGAGCGCGTTCTTGCCCGGACGTGATGAAGATCAACAAAATATAGGTGGAACCTGCGGTGCTCCGTGTCGGCCATGATCGCCCGGCCATGAATGGCCGGGCTACGCGACAGCGCCGGATAAATCCGGCTTGCGCTTGGAAGTGGCGCGTGTCCAGCCCCATTTATGGGGCGCCGCAGTGTAGCCCGGCCATTGATGGCCGGGCGGAATTGGTAAACAGAACCTCTTGAGAGGCCGGAGAGATGACCCATACTCCTGATTTAGGCGACATCAACCTGCCCATCTACCCGCGCTCCGTCATTGACGCGGGCGGGGTGACGCTGTTCCTGGCGCAAACGGCCGCGGGCAAGCGGCTCGGCGCGCTGGCGGGCGACCCCGCTGCGCTGGCCGCGTTCGAGGGCGAGCTTTACTCCCGCGGGGAAAAGACGCTGCTCGTCGGGCCGCTCACGGCGGAGAACGCGCGCGCGCTGCGCGACGCGGCGCCGGCGCTGAAGCCGCGGCCGTTCGGGCTGCAGGCCACCGCGGGCTGCGGCGACCGGCTGGGGCTGGCGACGCCGGGACACGTCCGGGCCGCGCGCGTCGCGCCGGGGTTCGGCATGCTGTACGCGCAGCAGTCGGTGCGCGAGCTGATGCGGACCAACCGCACGGCGGCCGCGGTGCTGGACGACGCCACATGGGGCGCGTTCCAGGAGGGGTGGCTGGAAGGAGTGGGCGCGGACGCCGACCATCTCAAGACGCCCGAAGACATCGAGCAGTACGCCGGGCCGGGGTTCAGCTTTTACACGGTCGACCCGGGCGCGCACGTGGATGGCGCGGCGGATGCGGATGACGAGGCAACGTTGCGCACCAAGTTCGCGGCGCTGCCGTGGCCGGAGCTGGCGACCACCGCGCGCGATCTGAGCGCAGCTTATCTCGGAAAGCGGATCGAGGTCGAGGACCGCGCGTTCAGCGTGGACGAGCCGACCTTGCTGCGCGCGGCGGCCAAGTACGGCCGGGCGGTCGCGCACGTGGCCGCGATGTATCGCGCGCTCTGCGCGCGGCTGCCCGAAGGCGCGTGGGAGTTGGAGGTGTCGGTCGACGAGACGGACACGCCCACGACGCACGCGGAGCACCTGTTCATCGCGCGCGAGCTGCGCCGGCTCGGCGTGAAGTGGGTCAGCCTCGCGCCGCGTTACGTGGGGCGGTTCGAGAAGGGCGTGGATTACATCGGCGACCTCGACCATTTCGCGGCGGACTTTGCCGGCCACGCGGCAATTGCGCGGGCGCTCGGGCCGTACAAGCTCAGCCTGCACAGCGGCTCGGACAAGTTCAGCGTGTACGCGATCGCGGCGCAGGCCACGCGTGGGCTGGTCCACCTGAAGACCGCGGGCACGAGCTACCTCGAGGCGCTGCGCGTGCTGGCCGCGACGGATGCGTCCTTCTTCCGCGAGATCCTGCAGTTCGCCATCGACCGGTACGAGACGGACAAGGCGAGCTACCACGTCTCCGCCACACTCGACAAGGCGCCGCGGCCGGAGACGCTGGCCGACTCGGATCTGCCGGGCCTGCTCGAACAATTCGACGCGCGCGAGGTGCTGCACGTGACGTTCGGCTCAGTGCTGACGAGCGAGCGCGGCTATAAGGCGCGCTTGTTGGCGGGGCTTGCCGCGAACGAAGAGCGCTACTATGACGCGCTCGAACGGCATTTTATCCGCCACCTCCAACCACTTTCTCAAAAAGGATAATCCCATGCGCTACGTTTTCCACCAGGATGACACGATCCGCTACCGCTATCCGACGCACGTCAACGACCTGCTGTACGGCCGCGAGGAAGCGACTGCGACCGAGACGTTCATCGTCGTGCTCGAGCCGGGCGAGGCCCCGCCGCTGCATGTCCACCCCGATGTGGAGCAGGTGTTCTTCGTGATGGAGGGGAGCGGCTTGCTGCAGATCGGGCGGGGCGACGAGGCGGAGACTTTCCGGCTCAACCCCGGCGACACCGCGCGCGTTCCGCCGCACACTTATCATTCGGTGCGCAACGACGGCGAGGCGATCATGCGCTACGTGAGCGTGGACGCGTTCTCGGGCCCCCATCTTGACGACGAGCCGACATGGGACAGCCACGCGGAGGCGCTGTGCAAGGCGCAGGGATGGGACTTCGCGAAGGTGAAGCAGGCCAGCTAACCACGAAGGACCGAAGACGCAAAGGCGCACGAAGGCTTTGTGGCACTTTGTGTTCTTTGATCCTTGGTGGTGAACGTCTCCATCCGGGGATTAGGGGGCGATATGAGCGCACCGGGGTTTGACATTACCTCCAAAGACGCGCAGGCGATGCCGGTCGAGCCGGCCGAGCCGCGGGCGTTCGATTATGCGCGGTTTGCCGACCACGCGGCCGCGGCTGAGGCGCGCTATGCCGCGTTTCTCGCGCAACGCGAGGGCGTCGCCGTGTGGCAGCGCGTGCGCGTGGCAGACGTGTTCCGCGACGGCTGCCGAGACATGGCCGCGTCCTTGCGGTGGCAGTTGGGCGGGCTGATGAAGTCGCTCGACTACGCGACCGACGCGCCGACCTACCTCGAACCGTGGTACGGCATCGGCGTCACCGCGGGCGCGTTCGGCGGCGAGTACGACTGGCCGGAGGGGCAGTCGCCGGTGGTGCGTCCGCTCTATCAGAGCCTCGCGGAGATGCCCGCCACGCTGACCCCGCGGCCCACCGGCGAATCGCAAATCATGAGCCACGCGCTTAAGATGATCGCGTACTTCCTCGAAGAGACGGGCGGGCGGCTGCCGATGTCGTGGTCGGACCTGCAAAACCCGATCAACGTGGCGACCGAGCTGGTCGAGACATCGGCGTTCTTCGCCGGCTTTGTCGAGGCGCCGGACGAGGTGCGGCGGCTGCTGGCCGCGATCACCGACGAGGTGATCCGGTTTACGCAGGAGCAGAGCGCGCTCATCGGCGAGCGGCTGGTCCAGCCGGGGCACGGATTCGCGAGCGCGCGCTGCGGCCGCGGGCTGGGCCTGAGCAGCGACAACCTGGTGATGCTCTCCCCGCGGGCGTACAAGGCGTTCTGCGTCGAGAACGACGCGAAGATCGGCGCGGCGTTCGGCGGGACCGCGACGCATTCGTGCGGGGATTGGGCGCGCTGGCTGCCCGCGGTCAAGTCGAACCCGGAGCTGTTCATGGTGGACGCGGCGTTCACGCCGCAGACGGACCCGAACTGCAACGACCCGGCCGCGTTCCGCGAGGCGTTCGCAGGGACGGGCGTGATCGTCCATGCGCGCATGGTGGGGCCGGCGGACGACGTGCTGGCGAAGGCGCGCGAGCTGTGGGGGCCGGGGATGCGGCTGATTGTGACGACGTACAAGCAGGACCCGGCGGAGCAGCACCGGCTGTACGCGGCGCTGCGGAACCTGGCGGAGTAAGACGGGATTTGCCACAGAGGACGCTGGGGCCGCAAGTCGGCGACTTGCGCTACGAGACGGTTTTCTCTGTGGCAGAAAGACGCTTGATTTGCGATGACTACAGCCATTGTTAATGCGCGGGCGGTGCTGCCTGACCGGATCGAGGACGGGTGCGCGATCCTGATCGAGGAAGGGCGGATTGCCGCGGTGGGGCGTGAAGGGGACCTGCCCGGGGACGCGGCGAGGTTCGACGCGGGCGGGGCGACGGTCATCCCCGGCCTCGTGGACATCCACACGCATGGCGCGCTCGGCCATACGTTCAACGAGCCGACCGCGGAGGCGTTCGGCGCGATACTCCGCGCCAACGCGGCGATGGGTGTGACGTCGGTGGTGG
>JALOOB010000140.1 GCA_025454635.1 Anaerolineae bacterium | reverse complement strand
ATGCCCAAACCGGAGGCCGCGAGCTCGTGCCCGGCGCGACTGGCGCCGCCTTCCCCCCGGTCGACGTGGTCTTCCCCGTGCTCCACGGGCCGTTCGGGGAGGACGGCACCGTGCAAGGTCTGCTCGAGCTCGCCGGCGTGCCCTACGTGGGCTGCGGCGTCCTCGCCAGCAGCCTCGCTATGGATAAGATCGCGTGCAAGGAGTTGCTGCTGGCGCATGGCGTACCGGTCGTGCCATTCCGCGCGACCACGCGCTCGGCCTTCGAGAATGACCCCGCCCGCGTCCTCGAGGACGTCGAGGCGCTTGGTTATCCGGTTTTCATCAAGCCGGCCAACCTGGGATCGAGCATCGGAGTCTCAAAAGCGCGCAACCGCAGCGAATTGCGCGACGCGCTTGCGGAGGCCGCGCGGTACGACCGCCGCCTTCTGATTGAACAGGCAGTCCCTTCCCCGCGCGAGATCGAGTGCGCGGTGCTGGGCAACGATGAGCCCGCAGCCTCCGTGCCGGGCGAGGTCATCCCGTCGAACGATTTCTACGATTACGCGGCCAAGTACATCGACGGCAAGTCCGACCTGCGCATCCCGGCGGACATTCCGGCATCCGTTGCCGCGCGCGTCCGTGAGCTCTCGGTGACCGCGTTCAAAGCCATCGACGGCGCGGGGTTGGCCCGAATCGACTTCCTGCTCTCCGCGGAGACGGGCGAGCTTTACCTGAACGAGATCAACACGCTGCCCGGCTTCACCGCGATCAGCATGTACCCGAAGCTGTGGGAAGCGACCGGCATCCCGTATGCCGAGTTGGTCGAGCGGCTGATCGACCTCGCGTTGGAGCGGCACGCAGAAAAGAGCCGCTCGCAGACGAGCTATTTCGGCGGCACGCTGACCGCATAGGAAGAGCGCGACATGGCAGGACGAGGCAAGGCGAAGGACGCAGGCAAAACCGAGGCGGACGAAGTCCAGCCGCGGCAGCCTGCGTGGCGCCAGCCGCCTGCCAAGCCGCGCAAACGCGCGAAGCAGCGCACCTACTCCGCCACCCAGCGATCGGCCGGCTCCTCGCGCGGGCAGGCGCCCCTGAAGGCGCTCTCGCTGCCGGGCCGCGATACAGTGCTCACATGGCTGCGCGCGGGCGCGCTCATTCTGGCGGTTGCCGGCGTCGCGGCGGGCCTGGTCTATCTGTTGCAGTGGCCGCTCCTGAAGGTCGGCCCGCACTCGACGCTCATCGGCGGCGCGAAGCGCATTGACACCGGCGCGCTGTATGAGCGGAGCGAAATCGATGGCCGCAGCATTCTGGTTCTGAGGTCCGACCAGATCGAGGCGCGGCTGCGCGAGGTGCCCGGCGTGGCGCGCGTCGAGGCGCACCTGCGCCTGCCCAACCAGGTCATCATCGACCTGGTGGAGCACTCGCCGCTGGTGGCATGGAACGCGATGACGAACACGGTGTGGCTGGCAGCCGACGGAGCCGAAGTGCCCCAGTCAGGCGCGCTGCCGCCGCTGCAATTGGTGGACCAGTCGGGAGGTCGGCTGATGGGCAATCCGGCGCTGAAGAAGCTGATACTCGAAAACCTCGTCACGCTGCGCGAGACCAACCCCGAGATCAGTGAGCTCTATTATGGCGATACGCAGGGATTGTACTACCGCACGCCGCAGGGCTGGGATGTCTGGCTCGGCGAGAGCGGCGCGATGCGCGACAAGGTGACGCTGGCCATGGCGGCCGGCCGCGACATCGAGCGCTCAGGCGCGCGGCCCAGGGTGATCGATCTCCGCCACAGCGACCGCAAGGCGATGTGGTGGTAACAAAGAGAAGGGCGTAATCGTGGCATCGTCGAGGAAAGCAGCCGGGGAGACGCAATAGTGACGGGCGCAACGAGCGGGGCGAACGAAACGATCAATGCGCTGGACGTGGGAACGTCCAAGGTTGTCGCGCTGATCAGCCAGGTGGACGAACGCGGCCAGTTGAAGGTGATCGGCGCGGGGCGGTCGGTTTCGCAGGGTCTGCGGAAGGGCACGGTCATCAACACCACCGATGCCACCGCGGCCATCGCCAAGGCGATCGAGGAGGCCGAGCGCACCGCCGGCGTCACCATGGAGTCTGCCTACGTCAGCATCTCCGGCGCGCACATCAGCGCGATCGGCAGCAAGGGCGTCGTCGACCTCGGCAAGAACGGCCGCCGCGTGACCGCGGAGGACTGCCAGAAGGCGCTGGACCAGGCCGGCGGCATCGCCCTCCCCCACAACCGCGAAATGATCAACGTGGTCGCCCGTCAGTACAAGCTCGACGACAAGGAAGGCATCGACAATCCGGTCGGCAGCATGGGCTACCGGCTCGAAGTCGAGGCGACCGTCGTCACCGGCGCCAGCTCGAACATTCAAAACCTGACGAACTGCATCCTCGATAACGGCGTGCGCATCTCCGACCTCGTGCTTGAGCCGCTGGCATCCGCCGAAGCGGTGCTGAGCCGCGAGGAGCTGTCCGCCGGCGTCGTGCTGGTCGACATCGGCGCCGGCACGGCAGGGGTCGCTATCTACATCGACAAGGCGCCCTGGCAGACGCACTGCCTCGAAGTGGGCGGGCAGTACCTCGTGCACGACGTCTCCTCCGTGCTGCGCATGTCGCAGGAAAGCGCGGAGGCGCTGATTCGCCAGTTCGGCCATGCGCTGCCCGAACGCGTCCCCGTGGACGCCGAGGTGCGCGCAGGCGCATTCGGCCAGGAGGGCCAGCAGGTGGTCCGTCGACGGGTCCTGGCCGAGATTATCAACGCGCGAGCAGAGGAGCTTGCCGACCTGATCCTCTCGGAGGTGAAGCGCAGCGGATACGACGGCCTGACTCCAGCCGGGGTCGTCCTGACAGGCGGCGTGGCTCAACTGCCGGGCCTGAGCGACCTGAGCGCGACGCGTATGCGCTGGCCGGTCCGCATCGGCCAGCCCAACGGCGCGGTCGCCTCGACCTTCGACCTGAACAGCCCCGAGTACGCTGCCGCGGTGGGGCTGCTCCTGTGGGGCCTCCATCGCGGGGCCAAACCGCGCAACCTGGAGCCGGTCCGGCCCGGTCCCGGCAAGCGCATCCTGGATTACTTCAAGAGCTTGCTGCCCATCTCGTCGTAGCCGCATCGCAGGGCAGTTACGGCGCCGCCAGCCGGCGCGCCAACCTGAACAGGGAACAATCGGTGCAGAAGGGAGCACGATATGAATACGAAGGCGCAACAGCAACCCCCGTTCCTGGAGAATCCGGCCCAGATCAAGGTCCTGGGCGTCGGCGGCGGTGGCTCGAACGCGGTCAACCGCATGATCGAGCAGGGCATCCGGGGCGTGGAGTTCATCGCGATCAACACCGACGCGCAGGCCCTCATGCTCGCCAACGCGCCCCAGCGGCTGCGCATCGGCGACAAGCTGACCAAGGGCCTCGGCGCAGGCGGGCAGCCCGAGATCGGCGAGAAGGCCGCTATGGAGTCCGCAGAAGATGTCAAGGGCCTCATCAAGGGGACGGACATGGTCTTCGTGACCTGCGGCATGGGCGGCGGCACAGGCACCGGCGCCGCGCCGGTGGTCGCCAAGCTCGCCAAGGAGACCGGCGCGCTCACGATCGGCGTCGTCACCAAGCCCTTCACCTTCGAGGGCGCCCGTCGCAAACGCATCGCGGAGGAAGGCATCAAGCGGCTCAAGGAGAGCGTGGATACCCTGATCGTCATCCCGAACGACCGTCTGCTGCAGGTCGTGGACAAGAAGGCGACCATCCAGGCCGCATTCCTGACCGCGGACGACGTGCTCCGCCAGGGCATCCAGGGCATCTCCGAGCTCATCACCATCCCGGGCCTCATCAACCTTGACTTCGCGGACGTGCGCGCGGTCATGAGCGAGGGCGGCTCGGCGCTCATGTCCATCGGCCAGGCGAGCGGCGATAACCGCGCGCAGAATGCCGCGGAGCAGGCCATTCATAGCGCCCTGCTCGACGTCAGCATCGAGGGCGCGCAGGGTATCCTGTTCAACGTCACCGGCGGCGTCGACCTGGCGCTGCACGAGGTCAACCAGGCCGCGGAGCTGATCCAGCGCACCGCCGACCCGGACGCGAACATCATCTTCGGCGCGGTCATCGACCCGAACATGAAGGACGCGATTCGGATCACGGTTATCGCCACCGGCTTCGACGCGATCAAGGACCAGAAGGTCATCCAGGGCGAGGACAGCCGCGTCGTGGAGTTCCCCAAGCGGACCTACGACCGCGAGGACCTCGACATTCCGGCATTCCTGCGCCGCGCAGGCCGCAGCCAGTAGCCTCATCGCTCCCACACCGAGGATCGCTCAGGTTCCAGCAGCCTGAGCGATCTCCGCGTCTGCTCATTTCACGATAGTTTGCGCCTAACTGGCGTCCACGCAAAGGCAACCTTAAAGTTTTATGATTTCGCCTTTCGTCGCTTGCAAAGCCGCCCGCCCCGTGTTATACTCCTCCCCGCAACCACAACATATAGTAGCATAACATAAGCGAGATACGAGGGGTTGTGCGCACTTTGCCGCAGGTTGTGGCAAGGGCGCTAGGGGCGCTCACAGTTATCATCATTGCTTTCGCGCCATGCCCCACTGCTTTGGCCGGCAACGCTTGCCGGCCGAGTGGGTCATGGCCTTTTTTTCGCCCGCGACCGGCGCGCCATCACCGCGTGTCACAAAGGAGCAGCCGCTATGCAGTGTCCCTACTGCGGTACGCCCGATTCCCGAGTCGTGGATACGCGCTCCACGGGCGACAGCATCCGCCGCCGCCGCGAGTGCCAGAAGTGCCGTAAACGGTTCACCACCTATGAGCAGATCTCCGAGGCTCTGCTCATCGTCAAGCGCGACGGCCGCCGCGAGCCGTTCGATCGTCACAAGCTGCTCCAGGGCATCCGCATCGCCTGCGCCAAGCGCCCCATTGCGATGACCGACATCGATCGCATCGTCGACCAGGTCGAGGAGCACCTCTTCTCTCTCGGCAAGGCCGAGGTGCGCAGCGAAGTCATTGGCGAGATCGTGCTGGAGAAACTGCGCGAGCTGGACTCGTTGGCTTACATCCGCTTCGCGATGGTCTACATGGAGATGGAGGATGTGGAGACGCTGCAAGGGGAACTGGAACGATTAATGAAGGAGCGCAAGTAGCTGCTTGCGTTTCCGCGTTAAAGAGTTGTTGAGGAGACCACGATGATAAAGGACGATGTGAAACCATTCGCACCGGCGATTGCGCCGCCGGACAAGGTCGAGCTTTCCGAAAACAGCCGGCAGGTGCTGAAGCGGCGCTATTTGCGCCGCGGGTTGGACGGCAAGCCGGTCGAGGATATTGAAGGGATGTTCCGCCGCGTCGCCAGGGCCGTGGCCGAGCCCGACGCGCAGCACGGCTACGATGCGCGCAGCACGGAAGACAGCTTTTACGGTCTGCTCTCCACCCTGCGCTTCTTCCCCAACTCGCCTACCTTCACCGGCGCGGGCACTCCCCTCGGCCAGCTTGCCGCGTGTTTCGTCCTTCCCATCTCCGACGACATGGGCCGCCGGTCCGACGGCATTTTCCAGACCCTCCGCGACGCGGCCCTGATCCAGCAAACCGGCGGCGGCAACGGCTTCTCCTTCTCCAACCTCCGCCCCAAAGGTGACTCGGTTGCGTCCAGCGCCGGCGTCGCGACCGGCCCGGTCGGCTTCCTGCGCGTCTACGACATCGCCTTCGGAGAGGTTGCGCAGGGCGGCACGAGAAGGGGCGCCAACATGGCCGTGCTCCGCGTCGACCACCCCGACATCGAGGAGTTCGTCACCTGTAAGGCCCAGGAAGGCCAGATCAGCAACTTCAACATCTCCGTCGGCATCACCGACGAATTTATGGCCGCGGTCGAAGCCGACGCCGAGTTCGAGCTGCGCAACCCGCGCGATGGCAAGGTCGCCCGCGCGGTGAAGGCGCGCGACCTGTTCCACAAGATCGTGACCTACGCGCACCACAACGGCGAGCCCGGCGCGCTCTTCCTCGACGCGGCCAACCGGCAAAATCCGGTGCCGCATCTTTACAAATTGGAAGCAACTAATCCCTGCGGTGAGCAGTGGCTGGGTCCCTACGAAAACTGCTGCCTCGGCTCCATCAACCTCGCCCAGCACATCACCCCTGACGGCGAAGTCGACTGGGCGAAGCTGCGGGTGAGCACCGTCGTCTCCACCCGCTTCCTTGACGACGTCGTGGACGCGAACAAGTACGTGCCCGCCGTCCCGCAGTTGCGCGAAGCCGCCATGCGCGCGCGCCGCATCGGCCTCGGCATCATGGGCCTGGGCGACATGATGTACCGCCTGCGCGTCCGGTACGGCTCCGAGGAAGGGCAGGAATTCGCCGCGCAGGTCATGGAGTTCGTCCGCTACCACTGCATGCTTACCAGCATCGAGCTGGCGCAGGAACGCGGCCCATTTCTCGCCATCGAGGGCAGCATCTACGACCCCAAGGACCTCAAGTGGCAGCCGCCGCAGCCGCTCCAGCCCTTCACGCGCGACTGGGGCCGGCCCGCCGTCGACTGGAACCAGGTCGTCGCCGGCATCAAGCAGCAGGGCATCCGCAACGCGGCTCAGACAACCGTCGCGCCCACCGGCACCATCGGCACCGTGGCCGGCTGCGAAGGCTACGGCTGCGAGCCCGTTTTCGCCCTTGCCTACACCCGCAACGTCAAGGACGGCGAGAAGGACCTCAAGCTGACCTACACCAGCCCGCTCTTCGAGCAGGCGCTCACCGAGGTCGGCATCAGCAAGGACAAGCAGGCCCGCATCAGCGAAGAAGTGAGCCTGCTCGGCAGCTGCCAGACGCTCGCCGACGTGCCCGAAGCAATCCGGCAGGTGTTCGTCGTATCGAGCGACATCACCGCCGAGGAGCACGTGCGCATGCAGGCCGCCATCCAGGCCTTCGTCGACAACTCCATCTCCAAGACCATCAACTTCCCCGCGTCCGCCACGGTCGAGGACGTCGAGCAGGCCTACCTGCTCGGCTGGCGGATGGGTTGCAAGGGCCTCACCGTCTACGTCACCGGCAGCCGTGAGGAAGTCGTCCTCGAAACAAAGGCCACCGCGGAAGCCAAGGGGCGCAAGAACGGCGTCGAGCCGGCAGCCGCGCCTGTCGCGCCCGCAGCTTCCGCCGAGGCGTTTCCGCAGTTGAAGCGCCGGCCGCGGCCGAGCGCCCTGCGCGGCATCACCTACCGTAAGGAGACGCCCCTCGGCACCGCCTACGTCACCGTGAACATCAACGGCGGCGACAAGCCGTTCGAGGTCTTCATGAATGTCGGCAAAGCTGGCAGCGACGTCGCCTCCGTCTCCGAGGCGCTCGGCCGGCTGATCTCGCTCGTGCTGCGCCTGCCCTCCCCGCTCGACGAACACGAGCGGCTGGAAGAGGTGGTCGACCAGCTCGCCGGCATCGGCGGCGGCCGCTCGCTCGGCTTCGGCGCGAATCGCGTGCGCTCCCTGCCTGACGCCGTCGCCCAGATTCTGCGCGAATACCTCGGCCAGGCGACGGGCTCAGATGAAGCTGCTGCCGGTGAGCAGCAGGAGTACGTCGCCCAGCTCCCGCTGCCCATCACCGACCGCCCGATCGGTGACCTCTGCCCCGACTGCGGCCAGGCCACCTTCGTGCCGACCGAAGGCTGCCGCAAGTGCTACGCCTGCGGGTACAGCGAGTGCTAAGCGCTGCGTAGCCGCGAAATGACAGGTATGCGGCGGAAGGCCCCGGGGACCTTCCGCCGCTCCGCGGCAAGCGGTTCCCGCGTGTCCATTTATGCTATAATTAATCCTGATGCGTCGGTTTCTGCGCGGCCTCGTCCGCGCCCTCCTGATCCTGTTCTTCCTGGCCCTTGCCGGCTTCGCCCTCCTTGCATGGCAGGTCGACCGGCTGGGCCGAGTGGACGAAGCGCGCCCGGCGGATGCCATCGTCGTGCTCGGCGCGCGCGTCAACGCGGACGGCACGCCCGGCTCCGACCTCACCAGTCGCACCTACCACGCGGTCGACCTATGGATGCAGGGCATCGCGCCGAGCATCATCTGCGCCGGCGGCTTCAAGGACGAACCTCTGTCCGCCGCGTCGGTCTGCAAGCGCTTCGCCGTAAGCCTCGGCGTGCCGGAGGAGCGCGTGCTGTTGGCCGACGGCAGCAGCAACACGATCGAAGACGCGGCCGCCACCGCCGCGGTCATGTCGCAGCGCGGCATGCGCTCCGCCGTCCTGGTGAGCCATCCGCTCCATCTGTTCCGCGCGCGCTGGTTGTTCCACCGCGCCGGCATCGACTCGGTTACCAGCCCGACCTCCACCGAAACCCACCGCATCTTCCCGCCCCTCCGCGCCTGGTATGCGGTGCGCGAGG
>JALOOB010000139.1 GCA_025454635.1 Anaerolineae bacterium | reverse complement strand
TCACCCCTGCGGACATCGCCGCGTTTCCCTGGCCTGACCCCCTTGCCCCGGGCCGCTTTGACAGCGCGCAGCAGGACATCGCGACGTTCGGACAGGAGTACTTCGTCATCGGCGACCTCGAATTAACCATATTCGAAATGGCGTGGCACATGACGGGCATGGAAAAGTTCATGGTCGACATGAGCTCGGGCGAAGAGTACATTGCCCCGCTGCTCGACCGCGTCATGGCCTTCAGCGCAGGCGTGGGCCGGCGCCTGGTCGAGATGGGCGTCGACGCGATCTGGACGGGCGACGACTTCGGCGCGCAGAACGGCATGCTCGTGTCCCCTCGGATGTGGCGCAAATACTTCAAGCCGCGCATGGCTGAGCTGTGGCAAGAGCTGAAGCACGCGAATCCCGACGTCATCATCTGCTACCACTCCGACGGCGCGGTTGCGCCCATCCTGAACGACCTGATCGAGATCGGGCTGGAAGTCTTTAACCCCGTGCAGCCCAACGTGCCGGGGCACGACCCGCAGGCGCTCAAATCCACCTACGGCGACCGCCTGTCGTTCTGGGGCGCCATCGACCAGCAGCAACTCCTGCCGTTCGGCACACCCGAAGAGATCGCGGCCGACGTCAAGGCCAAGATCGAGACGCTTGGCCGCGGCGGCGGTTACATGTGCGCACCCGCGCACATCGTCCAGGCCGACACGTCCGTCGAAAACGTGGAAGCCTTCGTCGCCGCCGTGAAGAAGCACGGCGTCTACGGGGCGCAATGAGTCACCCACTGCAGCCGCTCTGCAGTTTCCGTGTCCGCTGATCCGCCAGTTTCCAGGGAGGCACAATGAAACGCGTTGCGTTCCTGCTCAAGGTCAGGCAGGAAATGATCCCCGACTACATCAAGCACCACGAGACCGTCTGGCCCGAGATGCTGGACGCGCTCCGGCGCACCGGATGGCATAACTACTCGCTCTTCATGCGACCCGACGGCCTGCTTTTCGGCTACTTTGAGACGCCGGAGAGTTTCCAGGCTGCGCTCGATGGGATGAGCAAGGAGGAGATCAATGCCCGCTGGCAGGACTTCATGGCGCCCTACTTTGAGGGCATCGGCGGCCATGCCGACGAAAACATGATTGAGCTCCGAGAGGTGTTTCACCTCGACTAATGGATGAACTATGCGCATGGTCGGGGCGACTTCGGTCGCCCCCCATTCAGGTTGATTCAACTATACGGCGCCCTCGCCACAGAGGCGACCGAGGAGTCAGATTCGCTCTGAATTCTCCGCGGCCTCTGTGGCATCTTTTTTGCGGAATGGATGATTCTTCATCGAATCTTTATAAGGATGTGCTATAAGATACTTAAACATTCCCTCGTCAAGGACAATACAATGACCCGACTCGCCTTAATGCTCGCCGTGCTGGTGGTCGCCTTCACGGGCGCCTTCGCGCACGCCGCGCAAGCTACGACACCGGGCGCGCTCTCTTCGCCCATCACTGCGGCTCAGGCGGAAACGCCTACGCCGGAACCCACGCCCATCGACGGCAGCCGGCTCTCCATCGAGTTCCTGCGCGAGCAGGAATACCCCGGCAGCGATATCGTCATCGAGCAGAAACTCGCGCCCGGCGCGAACTACGACCGCTACCTCACCTCGTACCGGTCCGAAGGGCTTAAGATCTACGCGCTGCTCACCGTTCCGCGCGGCCAGCGCCCCGCTTCCGGCTGGCCCGTCATCATCTTCAATCACGGCTACATCCCGCCGGCGCAGTACCGCACGACCGAGCGTTACGTCGCGTACGTCGACGGCTTCGCGCGGCAGGGCTACATCGTCTTCCGTCCCGACTACCGCGGCCACGGCAATTCTGAAGGGTCACCAACCGGCGCCTACGGCTCGCCCGGCTATGTCATCGACGTGCTGAACGCTGTGGCTTCAATGAAGCGCTACGAGGCGGCCGACCCCGAACGCATCGGCATGTGGGGTCACTCCATGGGCGGGTGGATCACCCTCCGCGCGATGGTCGTGTCCCCCGACATCAAGGCGGGCGTGATCTGGGGCGGCGTCGTGGGCGCCTACGAAGACCTGCTCGCCCATTGGCGGCGCAACCGTCCTGGCGCGCCTCCCGGCTCCAGCGCGTCGCGCGGCGGCTGGCGCAACAGCCTCGTGCGGCAATTCGGCGAGCCGTCCGAAAATCCCGATTTCTGGCGCGGGCTCTCGCCCAACTACTTCCTGACCGACCTGTCCGGCCCCATCCAGCTTCACCATGCTCAAGGCGATGCGTCGGTGCCCGTCAAGCTGTCCGACAATATCTCGGGCAACTTCGGCCGCGCCATGGCGCAGTCCGTCGCCTTCTTTGACCGCTGGGTGAAGCAGCCAGTCGACCTGCGCGAGGCGGACGGCCCTACCGTCTACCCGCGTGTCGACAACGTCAACCTCCGCGCAGAGCCGAGCACCAACAGCCGCGTTGTCGGCCAGCTCCGCATCGGCGAGAGCCTGCCCGTCATTGGCAGGAACGCAGACGGCAGTTGGTGGCGGGTGCGCACCGACGATGGCGCGGCGTGGATCGCCGCATCGGTCGCCCTCGCGGCGAAAACAGCCGAGGTGCCGGTGGTTGCCGTGGAGAGCTCGCCGAGCGGCTAAACCTTAAAGTTTCGTTTCGGCCTGCGTTTGACCATTGACAATGGTAAATACACGCTGTATATTTACATCATAAATATACAGCGTGTATTTATTTGGAGTAGAATCATGGTTAGACCGAAAAGAGCGGAAGCCCCGGGCCGGGACGAAATGACCGAGCGCATCAAGTCAGCGGCCCGTGAGCAGATGGCAACGCGCGGCACCGCCGGACTGAGCCTGCGCGCCGTGGCGCGAGAGCTGGACATCACAGCGCCGGCAATCTACAACTACTTCGCGCGCCTCGACGATCTGATCACCGCCCTCATCGTCGATGCCTTCTCGGCGCTGGCTGACGCAATGCGCGCGGCTGAGGCGGACGTGCCCACGCCGCAACCTGCGGACCGCATCGAGGCCATGGCGCTCGCCTACCGGGAGTGGGCCGTCGCGCATCCGGTCGACTTCCAGTTGATCTACGGCAATCCCATCCCCGGCTACGTCGCGCCCGCCGAGATCACCGCGCCGCTCGCGTTGTCCGCGTTCCTCGGCATGTTCCGCTGGTACATGAGCGCGTACTCTGCCGGGCAACTGCGCGTTCCCGCCGAGTACGCGCAGCCGCCGAAACAGATCGAGACGATCCTTGCGCAGCTTCGCCAGGACAGTGGCGAACCGGTGCCCGCCGAAATCGTCGCGCTCCTTGCCAGCAGCTGGGCGCGCATCCACGGTCTTATCATGCTGGAATTGTTCGAGCACCTTCAGCCGCTCGTTGGCGATCCCGCTGAATTCTACGCCTATGAAGTCCGAGCCTTGCTTCAACGCCTGGGGCTTCGCTAGTTGGGGGCAGAGACCCCGGAGGATAGAATGTCTGAATTGCATGTTGTCTTTGGCGCCGGACCCCTCGGCCGTGCGGTGGCGGAAGCCCTGCTCGCGCAGGGCCGCGAGGTAGTCGTGGTGAGTCGCAGCGGCAAGATGGAGCAGGCGCCTGGGGGCGTCAAGCTGACGAACGCGGACCTCTACGATGCGGCCGCAGTGCGGTCGGTGGCGAAGGGCGCGGCCGCGGCCTACCAGTGCGCGCAGCCTGAGTACACCGAGTGGCCGCAGAAGTTCCCGCCCCTGCAGGCTGCGATCATCGACGGGCTCGCCGGGACCGGGACAAAGTTGGTCATCGGCGAGAACCTGTACATGTACGGCGAGGTGACAGGCCGCATCCACGAAGGACTGCCCTACTCGGCAACGACGCGGAAGGGTCGCGTCCGCGCGCAGATGGCCGAGGCAGCGCTCGCGGCGCACCGCGAGGGCCGGGTGCCTGTAGCGCTCGCCCGCGGCTCCGACTTCTTCGGGCCGTGGGTGCTCGACTCGCTCTTCGGCGATCGTGTCTTCGCCCCTGCCCTTAAGGGCAAGGCCGCGAGTTTCGCCGGCAACCTTGACGCGCCGCATACAGCCACTTACATCAAGGACTTCGGCCGCGCGCTCGCGGTGCTGGGCGAACGGGATGAGGCGCTCGGCCGCGTTTGGCACGTGCCGAACGATTGCCCCGAGTTAACGCAGCGTCAGTTCGGGGAGATGTTGTTCCGCGAGATCGGCGCGCCGGCGAGACTTGCCGCCACAGGCCGCCTCATGATGGCAGTCGGCGGGCTCTTCATCCCCGCCGCGCGTGAGAGCCTGGAAATGATGTACGAGTTCGAGAAACCGTTCGTGGTGGATTCGAGCCAGTTCGAGCGGACCTTCGGGATGCGCGCGACACCGATCCAACAAGCGATTGCGGAAACCGTCGAGTGGTATCGCAACCGCTAAACTCACTGCGAATCGAGAACGCTAGAGCCACAGAGAACTCCGAGGCGACCAAGGAGCGACTGGTGTCTCTGCGACCTCTGTGGCGAAGCGTTCTCGCCCCGGAGTGAGTTTAGGATGGTCTCAATATCACCAGAAGTAACAAGAGCGCCGCGATCCCGATCACGATCGGCAACAGTGGGAATTCGCGGCGCGTCGCCTGCTCCCAATCCGCGTCTCGCTCCCAGTCATCTCGCTCTGGCGCCGGGCCGTCCATCCGTCACCTCCTCCTCGCTCCGCCTGCCCTCCGCATAATAAACGAGTTGGCGAAACATTCTTGCGGCACGCCCCGGGGGTGTTTTGACGCGAAAACCTCCCCTTCGCCGTTGAAAGGGAGGTTTCGGAGCCGCTAGCGTTGCGCCTGCAACGGCGGCTCAAAGTATACGGTTACTCCCTCTAAAGGGCCGGCCATCTCCCAACGTTGGGCCAGTTCCCAGCTGATGTCCGCAACCCAGCCGCGCCTGCGTAGATTCTCGCGGTGCTTCTTCTCCGCGCAGTCCGCAACCATCAACGGGCCGATGACCTCCCCGTCAGGGTGCTCGAGCCACACCTTCTTGCCGATGTGCTGCGGGTCGATCAACGCGACCGCGTCCACGCACTCCGCGCAATCAGGCACGTCGCCCTTCCAGACCCGCCAGTTCCACACTTTCTTCATCAGGCTACTTGCCCCCGGCTGTCTAGGGGGCGCATAGTAGGTGATTTCACCGGTGAACGTGATTGGCTCCGCGGTATTCAGGAGCCATGTCAGGAAAACTGTCGCCAGAAGCGTCAAATCTTCCTCCTTGGGGTATTTCGGCAGTGCCGTCCCGCCGTTGGGACGCCGATAAGAGGAATAGACGCTTGGAATTGCGATTTGTTCCAGCAGTTGGAGAATTAGTTAGCAAGCGCAGCAACGCACGAAAGGCGAACTATGGGAGCGCAACCGCTTCCTTCCCTGCGAACTCCCGAACCAGCTCGCGCCCGGCGATCAATGCCGCAAGGGCTTCGATGTCGGAGGACGTCTCCCGATCGCGCGACACGAACGCGCTCGCCGTCCGAACCTGCTGGTAGGTCATCGCGCCGAAAGGGCTCAGGCGCGCTGGTCCGTCGGGCCGAAGGTCGACCGCTTGCGCTGCGGTGAGCAACTCGATCGCCAGCACCCGGCGCGCGTTGTCCAGGATTTCGCGCGTGTGGCGCGCCGCATTCGCGCCCATACTGACGTGGTCCTCCTGGTTCGCGCTCGAGGGAATGGAGTCCACGCTGTCCGGGTGCGCCAGGGTCTTGTTGTCCGAGACGAGCGCGGCCGCCGTGTACTGCACCATCATCAGTCCCCCGTCTAGGCCGCTGTTCGGCGCCAGCATCGCGGGCAGCCCCGCGCTCAGTTCAGGCGTGACCATCCGGAAGATGCGCCGCTCCGCGATGTCCGCTACCTCTGCCATCGCAATGCCGAGCAGGTCCAGCCACAGCGCCGGGCCCTGGCCGTGGAAGTTCCCGCCTGACAGCGCGCGGAACGAGCCGTCCGGCGTTGCGAAGATAAGCGGGTTATCGGTGGCAGCATTAAGCGCCGCCGCAAACCGCCCACGGACGAACCCCACCGCGTCCACCGCGGGGCCAAGCACCTGCGGCGTGCAGCGCAGGCTGTACGCGTCCTGCACCCGGCCAGGATCCGAGTCGACGAGGCGGCTGCCCGCAGTGAGCGCGCGCAAGTTCGCGGCCACCCGCTGCTGCCCCGGCTGATTGCTCGCCGCGTGGATGTCTGCCTCAAACGCGGCCGAAAGTCCAGCAAGCGCCTCGACGCTCAGCGCGGCAGCGATCTGCGCATGCGCGAGCAGGTTCTCCGCATCCGCTACTGCCAGCGCGCCGCACGCCGCCATGAAGTCGATGCCGTTGGAGAGGGCCAGGCCCTCCTTCGCCAGCAGCACGGGTCGCTCGATCCCTGCCCGGCGCATCGCCTCCGCGCCGTCCAGCAGTTCGCCCCCATACCACGCCTTCCCGCTGAAGGCTTCCGGATCTTCGCCGTCTCGGCTGAGCACGACCGCGATGTGCGCGAGCGGCGCAAGATCGCCGCTGGCGCCGAGCGAACCCTTCTCAGGCACGACCGGCGTCACGCCCGCATTCAGCATGTCGATGAGCGTCTGTGCGATCAGGGGACGCACGCCCGAGTTGCCGCGCGCCAGCATATTGGCGCGAATCGCCATCATCGCGCGCACCGCCTCGCGCGGCAGCGGGTCGCCCACGCCGACCACGCACAGCACGACCAGGTTGCGCGACAGTTGCCGCGCCTCCCCCGCGCTGATTCTCCGCGTCGCCAGCGACCCGAAGCCCGTGTTGACGCCGTAGATGACGCGCCCCTGCCCCTCGATCGCGTCGATCACCCATTGGTGGCTGCGCTCCATGCGCGCGCGAACCTCGTCGCTCAGGGGCGCGACGCGCGCATCCTGGCGGGCGATAGCGGCCAGTTGCTCGATAGTAAGGGTGTGCCCGGTGAGTTCGATCATCGTCGCCTCAGTCGACCAACGCCAGTTCGATGATCTGCTCGGCCGAAAACTCGTGCGCCTGCAGATAATAGCGCGCGACCTCTTCGAGCGCAGCGAGCGGCGCCGGCCCGACGATCTCGGTGCCCGCGATGGTGACGCCGTAGCGCGCGGCCTCCGCGCGCACCGTTTCAAGGACGCGCGGGATGGGCGTCTTTGTGTAATTGATGAGGTTCATTGACACCTGCGCCATGCCCTTGTCCTCCAGCAGCAAGCCCATCGCGCGGACGTAGCGGTAGCCTCCGCTCACGTGTCGGATCGCCTTTGCGATCTTGTCCGCGATTTCGACATCCGCCGTGCGCAGGTTGACGTTGAACGCGATCAGCGGGAAGCGCGCGCCAGTGACGAGCGCGCCGGACTTCGCGTTGAACTCCGCCGGCCCCTCGTCGGGCGCCCATTCCGGCTGCTTCAGCTTCGCCTCGAGCGCCTCGTACTCGCCCTTGCGGATGTCCGGCAGGCTCTTGCGCTCGGGCCGCGTCGCGGCATCTTCGTAGTAGTAAACCGGGACGCCCAGCCCGCCCACGTAGCGGCCGAACTCGCGCGCAATTTCCACCGCCTCCGCGGACTCGACCCTGCGCACGGGGATAAATCCGGCCACGTCCACCGCGCCTTGCCGCGGATGGCTGCCTTTGTGGCCGCGCATGTCGATTAGTTCGAAAGCCTTCGCCGCCAGCCGTTTGGTCGCTTCGAGGACGTCGGCCGGCTCGCCAAGATAGGTGAATACGGAGCGGTTATGATCGGGGTCGCTGGAGTAGTCGATCAGCTTCACGCGGGGCGCAGCGCGGACCGCGTCCGCAACTTGCTCGACAATGTCCCGGTTGCGGCCTTCGCTGATGTTCGGTTCGCACAGCAGAATCTTCTTCACGTCGCCACGTCTCCCTTCTTGCGCCGCAGTATAACGCAAGAAGCGAGCGTCGCGCGAGAGGCGGTAAACGGAGTTCGCCGCGTCCTATACCAAATCCACCGTCATCCCCGCCGCGCGTAGCGCCGCCACCTGCTGCTCCGTCGCATCGCAGCCCGTAACGAGCCGGTGAATGCGCGCCAGCGGCGCGATGAAGCCGGTCGCGCGCGCGCCAACTTTGGAGGCGTCCGCCAGCAAGACGATCTCCCGGCTGAGATCGATTGCGCGGCGCTTGAGGGGGATCTCCTCAAAGCCGTAATTCGTCACCCCGCTCTCCGCCGCCACGCCCGTTGCCGCGATAAACGCCTTGTCGAACCGCAGGTTATAAGCCGCGAGCGCATCCAGCGCAAGCACCCCGCCGAACATCTGCGTGCGATGGTCGAGCAGCCCGCCGACGCCGATGACGGTCACTTGCTCAGCGCCGGTCAATGCGGACAGAATGTTCATGCCGAAGGTGACGACCGTCAGGCGTGGAATATCGCGCAGATGACGCGCAAGGCACTCGCACGTCGTCCCGCCGTCGAGGATCACCGTTTCGCCGGGCCGCACCAGCGTCGCGGCATGCGCTCCGATCCGCTCCTTCTCCTCGCGATGCGCCGTCTCGCGCTCGGCAAACGGCGCCTCGCGCGCCGCTGGCGGCGTGACCGCGCCGCCGTACGCGCGCACCAGCAAGTCGGCCCGGTGAAGCTCGTTGAGGTCGCGGCGGATGGTCGACGCGCTGACGCCGAACCGCTCCGCCAGTTCGCTCACTTCCACGCTCGCGTCCCGGCGCACCGCATCCAGAATGATCCTTCGTCGCTCGGCAGCGTACACCTGTTCCTTCCCCCTGCAAGCAGTTGTACCACAAATAAGCGCGTTCCGCAAGCGCGAGTTGCGTGTTTCTGCTCGTTTCTGCTTGACACTGCGTCCGAAAGGCATTATAGTGAATATGCGATGCGGCGCCAGCCCCCCGGCTGCAATCTCCCGACGAGTAGACCATGCCCGATTCACTGACCCTTCACCTCGGCGTCAAGACCGACCCGGTCCAGTACCGTTACAGCTATGAATGGCTCTTCCGCCTCATGGCGGAGGAAGGCATCCGGCACGCCCAGCTTGGCTCGTTCTTCGAGTTATACCAGCTTCCCGACGACTGGTTCGTTGACCTTCGCCGCCTCGCTGCTTCCTTCGGCGTCCGCGTGTCCGGCGTGTTCACCACGCACCGCGAGCTCGGCGGATTCTTCCGCGACGAGCCCGGCTGGCGCGACGCTGCCATGCGCTCGTTCCGCCGCATGATTGAGATCGCCGCCCTCCTGGGCGCGGACGCGGCCGGTTCCAACCCTGGCTCCGTGCTGCGCGACCGCATGGGCGACAAGGCCGCCGGCATCCAGCGCTACATGGACGCGATGCGCGAGCTGCTGATGTATGCGCGGCGCCTCGGCGTGCCCTTCGTCACTGCCGAACCCATGTCCGCCCTGGCGGAGCCGCCCACCATGCCCGACGAAATCCAGACGATGGGCGAGGAACTGCGCGCTTACGTCGCGGCGCACCCGGGGCAAACTGCCAACTTCGGCTACTGCGTCGACGTCGCGCACGGCTACGCGGACGCGGACCGCCGCGTGCAGTGGAGCCACCTGCAACTCTTCGAGGCCACCTTCCCCTGGCTCCAGTGCGTCCATCTCAAAAACACCGACTCGCACTACGACGCCACCTTCGGCTTCAGCGAGGCGGAGCGCGCGCGCGGCATCATCGATATCCCGACCGTGCGCGACCTGCTGCTGCGCAACGTCCATCGCCTAACGACGCGCGAAATCGTCGGCTACCTGGAAATCGGCGGGCCTAAGCTCGGCCGCGACTACTCCGACCCGCGTCTCGAAGCGAGCTTGCGCGCCTCCTTGCGCTACCTGCGCGAAACCTGGCCCATCGCCGTCCCCTTGCCCGAGACAGAGAAAACATGAGCGAAACAATGAACGCGCTGGTGCTCCACGCGGTGGGCGACCTGCGCCATGAGACCGTCCCTGCGCCTCAGCTCAAGCCGGGCTGGGCGCGCATCCGCGTCGCCGCAGCCGGCGTCTGCGGCTCAGACGTGCCGCGCGTCTTCCACCACGGCACTTACAAAATGCCCCTCGTCCCCGGCCACGAGTTGTCGGGCGTGATCGAGGCCATCCCGCCGGAGAGCGACACCCCGCTCCGTCCAGGCGACCCTGTCACCATATTTCCGCTGATCCCCTGCCGCAAGTGCGCCTACTGCGAGATCGGCGCATACGGCCAGTGCGTCTCCTACGATTACCTGGGCTCGCGCACGGACGGCGGCTTTGCCGACTACGTCCTCGCGCCAGTCGCCAACCTGCTGCGCGTTCCCGACGGCGTCAGCCTCGCGGACGCCGCGCTCACCGAGCCCGCCGCTGTCGCGCTCCATGCGCTGCGCCAGGGCGACGCCGCGGTGGGCGACCGCGTCGTCGTGCTCGGCGCGGGGCCCATCGGCATGATGATCGCGCAGTGGGCCACGCTGCTCGGCGCGCGCTGCGTGCTGCTGGTCGACATCGACGCCCGCAAGCTCGAGCTCGCCCGCTCGCTCGCTCTCGGCCAGACATACAACGCGCGCGAGGGTGACCCCGTCGACTGGGTGAAGCAGGCAACCGCCGGCCGCGGCGCGGACCTGGTCATCGAGGCCGCGGGCGCGCCGCAGACGTTCGAGCAGGCGCTCCGCATGGCGCGGCCCCTCGGCCGTGTCGTCATGATGGGCAATCCCGCCGGCGACGTCCGCCTCCCGCAGGCCACCGTCTCCCAGCTCCTGCGCAAGCAGCTCACCATCCGCGGCA
>JALOOB010000138.1 GCA_025454635.1 Anaerolineae bacterium | reverse complement strand
GCGACGCCGTATTCATCCAGAGCCAGGGGCGCAGACGCGCGTTGCGCGCGGCTCAACATCTCGTAGGCGAGGAGACGGGTGTCGAACGCTGCGCCTGGATAGGACTTCTCGCCCACGTTTACGCGCCACGCTACGCGGGCGCACTCGAGGCGTCCTTCTCGATAGCAGAGTAAGCCCTCGTAGAACCTGCGCTCCGGCGAGTCGCTCCGGTCGACAGCGAGCGCCTGCCGGATCGTCAAGGCGGCGCGTTCCTCGTCTCCGAGACGGCGCCAGAGTATGAACGCCGCGCCGTAGTAGGCCTTCGAAGCACCGGGATTGATCAACCGCGCAATGGAGAAATAGCGGAGCGCGCCCTCGTAGTCGCCCTCCTGGTCGGCCTGAAGGGCCAGTCCGTTGAAGTGCGCGGCGGCATCGCGCGGCAGCTTCCGGTATTCCTTGCGAGCTTCGTCTGTTCGCCCCATCGCTTCATATGCGCGGGTCGCGAGAAGACGTCGAAGGTCGATACGGGAGTCTGCCGCGGCCAGCGCGGAAAGCGCGTCGGTTTGCTGATCGAGTTGCGTGTACGCGTGGCCTAGCCCGTACGTGGCTGGCGCAAGAGGACACCCAGCGCGAATGGATGACGCAAACCACCGCTCGGCAACGCGCAGCGCAGCCCGCGAAGGCGCAATGCTGCCCTTAGCCAGATGGACATAGCCCATATTGCGATACAGGCTGCACGTGATCGAGCCGCCGGCGGCGATCCACACGCCCAGGATCAGTAGCGGAACCAATAGCGCGGCCCACAATATCCAGTTGCGATTCCTAACCATCACTCCCCGCCCGCGTTATCAATACAGTAGCGCCCGCAGTCCACCCCGCTCAACCTCCCGCGGCCTGCACTACTGTACGCCCGCTCGGAGCTCGCGGAAAGCGCGTTCCATTACTATTGAACGTATCACGATTACGCACAATTACGCTACGAGAATGACGCGAGGGGGAAACACCGGGTGCTATGGGGCTGCTGAGGTTTACAACTCGGCCGGCTCGGCGTCCGGGATGGGCGCGCGCCCGCGTTCGGCAATCCGCTCGCGGGGCGCCGCCAGGGTCACCAGGAACGCCAGGATCGCAGCGATTAGCGCGGCAACGAAAACGCTGCCTATCGCGGCGCCGATGGCTGCGGCGGCTTCAGGCGCAGTGCCCGCGACCGAGGCGCCCTCCCCGGCAAGCAGCGCGGAGAGCTCAACCGAAGCGGGATCGATCCCCGAAGCGAGGAGGTTCGCTGCGACGCGGTTCGCCAGGATTGCGCCCATCACGCTGACGCCGAGCGTGCCGCCGATATTGCGGCTAAAGGTGACCGTCGACGTCGCCGTACCGAGCATATCCCGGCGGACAGTGTTCTGCACCGCGATCAGGAACGCAGGCATCGCCAGGCCCATGCCGGAGCCCATGAGGCCGAGGCTCACCATGACCATGGGCATCGACGGCATAGCCGCGATGCGCGTCATCAAGAGCGCGCCGGCGACCAGCAGGGCCATGCCCGCGACGCTGATGGCCCGGTAGCCGACCCTGAGCAGGAGGCGGCTGCCGATGATGCTCGCGAACACCCAGCCGAGCATCTGAGGGGTCAGCATGCTGCCTGCCGCGGTCGCCGTTAGGCCGATGACAGCCTGCCCGAACAGGGGCACGAAGTTTGCGCTGCCGAACATGGCCCAACCGGCGAGCGCGCCCTGGATGACCGCGACGGAGAAGAGCCGGTCGCGAAAGAGCGGCAGAGGCAGCACCGGATCGACCGCGCGACGCTCGACGAAATAGAGCGCCACGAACAAGACCGCGGACAGCGCGATGGCCGCGAGACTCAGGGGACTGCCGAGGTCGAACAGGCCGAGCAGCAGCGCCACAATGCCCACCGTCATGACGACTACGCCCGCATAGTCGATGCTCGGCCGGCGCGACATGTCGCGCGCGGGGTCCCGCCAGGCCGCGCCGACGAGTAGTGCGGCCAGCAGCGCGGGCAAAACGTTCACGAAGAAGACCCAGTGCCAGGAAAGCTGATCGACGAGGAAACCGCCCAATAGCGGGCCGATGATCGACGCAACACCCCAGACCCCCGAGAAGAGGCCCTGCGTTTTCGCGCGCTGCTCGAACGAGAGGACGTCGCCGATCATGATGAACGCGAGGGGCATCAGCCCGCCCGCGCCCAGTCCCTGAAGCGCGCGGAAGGCGATCAATTGCCCCATCGTTTGCGACAGGCCGCTGAGGACCGATCCGGTGACAAACAGCGCCATCGCGATGAAGTAGAGACGGCGGCGGCCGTACAAATCGGAGAGCTTGCCGTACAGCGGCACCATCGCGGTCGACGTAAGCATGTATGCCGAGAAGACCCAACTATAAGACGCCAACCCTCCCAGCTCCGCGACGATGGTGGGCATGGCGGTGGCGATCACGGTCGATTCGACCGCAGCCATGAACAGACTCAGCATGATGCCGGCGATAATGACCCGTTGGCGCTTCGACATTATTAGAAAGGCCTCACTGGCAAGAGATAAACAAGGGACAAAACGGCGAGACTCCGGACGGAGTTCCATGTCCCCCAGGGCTTAGACCATCTTGCCCGGGACGACGAAATCTCCGCGCTCGGCCGCTGGCAGGCCGCGAACGAGGTCGGCTGACTTCATGATGATCGTGGTGCCCTGAACCCCCGAACCCATCGACACTTCGTCTTCTTCCAGGACGGCCCGGTCGATGAGAATGCGCATGGGGTTCGGCAGGGCAAACGGCGCGACGGCGCCGCGGGTGTAGCCGGTCTCGCGCACCAGTTCCTCCTCGGTCGCCGTAGTTAGGCGCGACTGGCCGAGATACTGGCGTAGCGCGGGCCACGAGATTTGCGCGGGGCCGGCAACGAGCACCATGATGAACTCGCCGGATGCTGCGCGAAAAACGATGCTGCGGACGACTTGCTCATGCCGCTGCCCGCGTTCCTCCGCAGCCTGTTCCAGCGATCGCAGCGGGCTCGGGTGGCGCAGGACGCGATGCGGGATGTCGAGTTCGACCAGTGCGCGAGAGACCGGCGTCGAGCCGGGTTCGAGTTCGATCAACATACTTCCACTCACCTCCTACACGCCGATGCCGCGCGTGTAAAGGAACAGCATTCCGGCAAAGTACATGACGACGAGCGCGAGCGCGTCGATCTCGAGGAAGAAGAATCGGCGCTCCAGGCGGATCAGATTGCCGATCAGGCCCATCATCGTGAGAATCAGCCCAAGCAGCGCAACGAGCGCGAACGCGGGGTCGATTACGCCGAGGAAGCGGCCCGGCAGGTAAAAGAGATCCGCGAAGCCGAGGGCGAAGATGTTGAAGGCATTGCTGCCGAACAGGTTACCCACGGCAAGGTCGTACGCGCCGATGCGGACGGCCGCAATGGTCGTGACTAGCTCCGGCAGCGACGTGACCATCGCGACCAGGAGCGTGCCGACGAACCCGGCCCCGACGCCGGTGATTTCGGCGATCTGCACGCTGGATCGAACGAGGAACGGCGTCGCCACGACGAGCGCGCCCGCGGCGAGCCCGAATCCGACCAGGGCGGGAACGAGCCGGGGCATGCCTTCGGGTACGGGTCCCGGCTCGCCCTCTTGCGCGGGCGCGCCGCCGGACTGGAGCAGGCGGATGCCCACGATGTACACGGCCATCAGCAGGATCGAGTCAACCCCCACCCAACCGACCTGGGCGGGAATGTCCGCAAGGATGAAGAAGGCCGCCAACCCGATCAGCAGCGCGGCGAGGCTGGCGATGAGCGCATGGCGCATGGCGACGCGGCGCAGAATGCGCGCCTGGCGATAGAGCATATCCAGCAGCGCCAGCACGAGCATGTTGAACATATTGCTGCCGAGCAGGTTGCCGGCGGCAAGATCAGGCACACCCTGTCGGAACGAGCTGATGGTTGTCAGCAGTTCGGGCAGCGAGGTTGCGCCGGCCAGGAGGATTGCGCCGACGAACATACCGCCGAGCCGCGTCCGAACGGCAATTGCGTCGCCAAACCGCGCCAGTTGCGTCGCGGCGAGAACAATGACCGCCGCGGCCGCAACGAAAGTGAGCCAGACCAACTCTACTTCTCCGGGCCCGAACCGCCGGGCACGCCCTTCGTCCACAGCAGCGGCCATACAGCCATGACGCCGTTGTTCGGGTCATCGAGGTCGCCGACGATGAGTTCCGCGGCCTGCAAGCAGCGGCGAGCCATCGTCTCGTCCGGGACGATTGTCCATAGGGTGAAGTTGCTCTCGGGCGCGGTCGGCGCCATCCCGCCGAGCGCGTAGCGCGCCGGCACGTAAGCCTGCCGGGCCGCGCGGCGCTGCGCTCCCTCGCTCTCGGTCACGGTGATGCCACTGACGCCGAGATCGCGCCACGCATCGAGGACTTCGTCGAGGAATTCGGGCTGATCCAGGATCAGCATAACCATAAGCACGGTGCGCCTCCGGAACAGCGCATGTTGTCCGCTTGCGCTGTGTGTCAATTGCGCTATTCTACAACGAAAACCGAGCGTAGGAGAGAACGCATGGGAGAGGTCGCACGCGTGGCGGTCGCGCAGGCTGCGCCTTGCCTGTTTGACCGGGAGGCAACACTGGAGAAGGCGGAGCGGCTCATCGCGGAGTCGGCGCAGGCCGGCGCGCGCATCATCGTGTTCCCCGAGGCCTTTGTGCCTGCGTACCCACGCGGGTTGAGCTTCGGGGTCGTCGTGGGCAGCCGAACCGCAGAGGGCCGCGCGCTTTTCGAGCGGTACTGGGAGAACGCGGTCGAGGTCCCGTCAGAGGCAGTGGCGCGCCTGGGCGCGGCCGCGCGCGCGGCGGGCGCGCACGTCGTGATGGGCGTGATCGAGCGCGAGACCCGCGGCACGAAGGGGACGCTCTACTGCACCGTCCTCTACTTCGGCCCGGATGGCGCGCTGCTCGGCAAGCATCGCAAGCTCAAGCCCACCGCGGCCGAGCGGTTGATCTGGGGCGAGGGAGACGGCAGCACGTTGACGACCGTGGAGACGCCGTTCGGCCGCATGGGCGGGCTGATTTGCTGGGAGAACTACATGCCGCTCGCGCGCGCTGCGCTGTACGAGAAGGGCGTGGAAATCTATGTCGCGCCGACGGCAGACAGCCGTGACGCGTGGCAGGCGACGCTGCGGCACATCGCGCTGGAGGGGCGCTGTTTTGTCATCGGCTGCAACCAGTTCGTAACAAAGTCGATGTACCCGTCCGACCTGCCGGGGCTCGCAGAACTGGCCGGACAGCCGGAGATCATGTGCCGGGGAGGGAGCGCCGTCGTCTCCCCATTAGGCGAAGTCATTGCCGGTCCGTTGTGGGACGCGGAGGGCATCCTCTACGCCGATTTGGACATGGGGGAGATCGTCCGGGCGCGGTTTGACTTTGACGTGACCGGGCACTACGCCCGGCCGGATGTGTTCCGGCTGCTGGTGAACGACGGCGAGTTGGGCGCTCCGACGGGTTTTCATGCGATCATTTAGGCGTGGACGGGGATCACCCCCGCCCGCCTCATCCTGATCGCGGGCGTGCTGGCCAGTGTCGTCATCTCTGGACTACGGGAAGCGCGCCCCCGCGCCGCCGGATGGGAGCGGATTCCCCCCATCCATCCTGAAGCCGGCCTCCGACTAACAGCCGGATGGCTGATGTCGCCGGATTCGCGTCCATTTGCGCGAGCCGCGCTGCTGCTCATCCGCGCGAAATATGACGAAGGTTCTTGTCACCCTCGTCGCTTTCGGGTATATTACACCGCGAAACCCCAATGGGCGGCAGCGCCCAATATCCCAACCACCTCGAAGGAGATGTGGCAATGCGCAAGAAGCTGTTCATCCCCGGCCCGACTGAAGTTCGCGACGAAATCCTTCAGGCAATGGCCACCCCGATGATCGGCCACCGGTCCTCGGCCTATGCCGAACTGCACCAGCGAGTCGAAGAAAAGGTCAAGAAGCTGCTCAACGCCGAGCGCCGCGTGTTCCTGTTCACGTCCGCGTCCACCGGCGTCATGGAAGGCGCGCTGCGCAACTGCGTCGGGAAGAAGGTGCTCAACACCCTCAACGGCGAGTTTTCCCGGCGTTGGTACGAGATCGGAAAGACGTGCGGCATTCCGGCAGGCACCGTCGAGGTTGAGCCGGGCAAGGCGGTCACGCCGGACCTTGTCGACGCGGCGCTCGCTACGGGCGAGTACGACACGCTCTGTCTGACCTACAACGAGACGTCCACCGGCATCCTCGGCCCTGTGCCGGAGATCGCCAAGATGGCGCGCGCGAAGTATCCCGACGTCCTGATCATGGTCGACGCGGTGTCCTGCATGGCCGGTACGCCGATCGACTTCGACGGGTGGGGGCTGGACGTGTGTCTCGCGGGCGTGCAGAAGTGCTTTGCGCTGCCGCCCGGCTTTGCGGTGTGCGCGGTGAGCGAGCGCGCTTTCGAGCGCGCTAAGACTGTGCCCAACCGGGGATACTACTTCGACTTCATCGAGAACGAGAAGTACGCGGTCAAGTTCAACACCCCGGCGACTCCCGGCATCAGCTTCCTCTACGCGCTCGACAAGCAGATGGACTGCATGTTCGCGGAGGGGTTGGAGAATCGCTACGCGCGGCACCTGGAAATGGCGAAGCACACGCGCGAGTGGGGCAAGGCGCGCTTCGGCCTGTTCGGCGAGGAGAAGTACCTCTCGCCGACGATCACGCACATCCTCAACAACGGCTTTGACTTCAGCGCGCTGAACAAGGAACTCGGCAAGCGCGGCGCGCAAATCTCCGACGGTTACGGCCCGTTCAAGGGCAAGACGTTCCGCATCGGCCACATGGGCGACCTGACGCTTGCGGACATCAAGTGGCTGACCGGGCAGATCGACGATATCCTTAAGCTGAATTGAAGATTATAGATTGAAGATTGAAGATCGCCTTCGCGGCCATCTTCACTTTTCAATCTTCCATCTGCACTCTTGGAGGACGCATGAAGGTTCTGGTGTGCGATTCGATTTCGCCGCGCGCGGTGGAGCGGATGAGCAAGGCCGGGCTTGAAGTCGACGTCGACGACAAGATCACCCCGGAGGCGCTGCTGGAGAAGATCGGGCCGTACGACGCGATGGTTGTCCGCTCGCGCACCAAGGTGCGCAAGCCGGTTATCGATTGCGCAACGAACTTAAAGGTTGTGGTGCGCGGCGGCGTCGGCGTCGACAACATCGACGTAGAGTATGCCGAGTCGAAGGGCATCCGGATCCTCAACACTCCGGGCGCCAGCACACATGCAGTTGCGGAGCTGGCCCTGGCCTACATGTTCGCGCTGGCTCGACCCGTCGTGCAGGCCACTGAGTCGATGCGCGCGGGGCTGTGGGAGAAGTCGAAGTTCGAGGGCATCGAAATCGCGGGAAAGGTGCTCGGCATCATCGGCATGGGCCGGATCGGGCAAGCGCTCGCGCAGCGCGCGGCCGCGCTCGGCATGCTCGTCCTCGGCTACGACAGCCGGACCGTCGGCGCCGCGCCGTACATGCATATGGTCGAAATGGACGAGCTGCTCGAAAAGGCCGACTTTATCTCGCTGCATATCCCGCTGACGGAGCAGTCTAAGCACCTGATAAACGCAGAGATGTTCGCGAAGATGAAGCAGGGCGTCCGCATCGTGGACTGCGCGCGGGGCGGGGTGATCGACGAGAGCGCGCTGTACGATGCGATCGTGGCGGGCAAGGTTGCAGGCGCGGCGCTGGACGTCTTCGAGAACGAGCCGCTGACCGACCGCAAGCTGTTCGAGCTACCCCAGGTGATCGGCTCGCCGCACATCGGCGCGAGCACAAAGGAAGCCACTGGCCGCATCGGCGACGAGGTCGCGGACCTCCTCATTGGCGTCAGCCAGGAACCGTGTAGTTGACATGTCAGCGCGGCAGGGTGTCCGCGGACACCCTGCCGCGAATAGGAAAGAAACATGACCGAAGGCGTTCAGATCCCCACCGTCCTCCTGCCGCGGCCCGGCATCGATCTTCCCAAATGGGCCGTTATTGCGTGCGATCAATTCACCTCTGAACCGGAATACTGGGCCGAAGCGCAAGCCTTTGTTGGCGACGCGCCGTCGACCCTGCGCATCACCCTGCCCGAGGTCTACCTCGAGAACGAGGACGTCGAGTCGCGCATTCGGTCGATCAAGGAGACGATGACGCGCTACCTCGACGAGGGTCTGTTCGAGCCGTTCGAGGGCATCGTCCTCGTCGAGCGAACATTATGACTACTCGAAGGGGTCGACCAGCCTGATCCGCGCAACCGAGGGCACCATCCTCGAGCGCATCCCGCCGCGCGTTCGCATCCGCTCGGGCGCGCCGCTGGAGCTGCCGCACATCCTCGTGCTGATCGACGATCCTCAGGGGACTGTCATCGAGCCGCTCGTCGCTGAGCGCAGCCGGCTGCGCCGGCTCTACGACTTCGAGCTCATGCTCGGCAGCGGACATCTGACGGGTTACGGCGTCGAAGATGCAGCGCGGCAGCAGCAAGTCCTCCATGCGCTGCGCAACCTTGGCGACCCTAAAGCGTGGCCGCATCGCTACGGCGAGTTCTTGGACGTTCCGCCGCTGGTGTATGCAATGGGCGACGGCAACCACTCGCTTGCGACGGCGAAGGCTATCTGGGAGCAAATCAAGGTCGACGCGGGGGGCGCAGACAAACTGGACCCCAACCACCCCGCGCGCTTCGCGCTCGTGGAAGTCGAGAACATCCACGATGAGGGCCTGGAGTTCGAGCCAATC
>JALOOB010000457.1 GCA_025454635.1 Anaerolineae bacterium | reverse complement strand
CCGCTCACAATTCGAGGGAGGAACCACATGGAAGGCAAGAAACTGTATCGCAGCACAACTGACAAGATGCTGGCCGGCGTTTGCGGCGGCCTGGGCCAATACTTCGGCATCGACGCGACCGTCGTCCGGCTGATCTTCGCGCTGCTGGTCTTCTTCGGCGTCGGCTCGGGGATCATCCTCTACATCATCCTCGCGCTGATCATGCCGCTGGAGCCCTGATTGCAGGACAAACTCGCGGCAGCCGCGCATGCGGTGCGCGGCTGCCGCTTGCGGAGGAGGCAACCATGACATCATCTCAACGATCTGCCCTGGTCGGAGGGCTCATCCTGATCGCCCTCGGCGTCATTTTCCTGCTCGGCCAGGTTGCGCCCAACCTGTTCGGCTTTCTCGACGCGTTTAGTTGGCCGCTCATCATTGTCGGCGGCGGCGTCCTGCTGCTCATCATCGGCGTTCTGACCAACACGCCCGGCATGGCCGTGCCCGCATGCATCGTCGGCGGCATCGGCCTGCTGCTCTATTGGCAGAACCAGACCGGCAATTGGGAAAGCTGGTCCTACGCCTGGGCGCTAATCCCCGGCTTCGTCGGCGTCGGCACGCTGCTCATGGGCGTCTGGCAGGGCAGGTGGGACGAAGTGCGTGGCGGCCTCTGGCTCATCGTCATCAGCGCGCTGCTCTTCGTCGTGTTCGGCTCCTTGCTGGGCGGCCTGTTCGGTGGCAGCCTCGGCGCCATTGGCAAGTGGTGGCCGCTCGCGCTCATCGCGCTCGGCGTGCTCAGCCTCTTCGACGCGCTCGCCAAGCGCCGGACCGTCTGACGGAGGCTACCTATGCGCAACGCATCCACGTTCTGGGCGGTCGTGCTGATCCTGATCGGCGTGATCTTCCTGCTGAACAACTTCGGCCTGCTGCCCGATCTGGGCTTCAGCGTCTGGAACCTGATCTGGCCGGTTGTCCTGATCGCGCTCGGCGTTTGGTTCATCTCGCGCACGTTCATCAAGCCCGATCCGGCAGAAATGCAGCCGGGGAGCGTGTCGCTCGACGGGGCGAGCCGGGCCGCGGTCGAGATACAGCACGGCGCGGGCGAACTGACGGTGAGTTCCGGCGCAGGCGCGGGCCTGCTGGCAGAGGGGATGTTCGGCGGCGGCCTGAAGCACCGGGCGATGCGCAAGGGGGATCTGCTGGACGTCGAGATGAAGATGGCCGTGGAGCCCGTTGCCTTCCTCAACTGGTCGCCGGGCGGCTACGACTGGGATCTGCGCCTGAATGCGGATGTGCCCATGACGCTGGAATGCGAAACGGGCGCCAGCAAGAGCGTGCTGGACCTGCGCGATCTGAAGGTCACCGAACTGACGCTGGAAACCGGCGCAAGCTCGACCGAGGTGATGCTGCCCGCGGGCGCAGGCTACACCCGCGTGAAGGTGGAGGCCGGCGCCGCACGCGTCGACATCCGCGTGCCGGGCGGCGTGGCCGCGCGCGTCAAGACAAGCGCGGGGCTCGCGTCGGTGACGGTCGACCAGACGCGCTTCCCCGGCTCTAACAACCGCTACCAGTCGCCCGACTACGACACTGCGGCCAACAAGGTCGACATTGACATTGAGACCGGCGTCGGCGCGGTGACCGTAAGCTGACGCGCACCACTAGGACGCAAAGACACGAAGGCTCACCAGCACCTTTCTTCGTAAACCTTCGTGTCTTTGTGGTAAAGGGTCTATTCCCGGTACAAGCCCTGTTCCTCGATGTACGCCCCCACCGCATCCGTCACCATGTACCGGATGCTCCGCCCCGTCCGCACCCGCTCCCGCAGGTCACGCGACGCAATCTCGAGCTCCGGCATGTCGAGCAGCCGCACGCGCTCGCGCACCCCCGGCAGCGCCGCCTCCAGCGCGTTCCAGTCGATCGGAACATCGGGCCGCGTCAGCGCCACAAGCCGCGCGATGCGAATCAGCTTGTCCGGGTCGCGCCACTTCGGCAGATCGCGCAGGCTGTCGAATCCCATGAGAAAGAAGATTTCCGCGTCGCGCGGCAGCTGCGCCGCGATGATCGCGATCAGATCGACCGTGTAGTGCGGGCCGGGCCGGTCGACGTCCCCGCGCGATACCTCGAACGAGCCGTTATCCGCAATCGCCAGCTCGGTCATGCGGACCCGGTCCTCCGCCGCGGTCACCTTCTGCCCCTGCTTGAGCGGCTGCTGCCCGGCCGGCGCAAAGAGCACCTTATCCAGCCCGAGCTGGTCGCGCGCCTCTTCCGCCAGGATCAGGTGCCCGATGTGGGGCGGGTCGAAGCTGCCGCCGAGGATGCCGACGCGCAAGACGCCGTTGTCGCGGGCGCTCAGTCGCTCCACTCGAGTTCCTTGTCGCCGATGCGGACCGTGTCCCCCTCCTGCACCCCGCGTTCGAGCAGCGCGTCCGTGATGCCGAGCGACTTCAGGATGCGCTGAAAGCGCATGACCGCGTCGTAATACTCCCACCGCGTCATCTTGACAATGCGCTCGATTCGCCGGCCGCGCACCCGATACGCGCCGTCCGGCTCGCGCTCGATCGCGAAGCTCATGTCCTCTTCGCGCGTCGGCGGGAGCAGCGGCTGGACATCCTCGAGGCGCGGGGGCGGCGGGAGTTCCGCCAGCATGTCGGCCGCTCGCCGCAAGAGCGACTGCACGCCCTCGCCCGAAACGGCCGAAATTGCGATCGGGTCGGCCACCCCCCGCTTGCGGAGTCCCGCCGCCAC
>JALOOB010000456.1 GCA_025454635.1 Anaerolineae bacterium | reverse complement strand
GTCACCTCCGCGCCCTCGGTGAGCATGGGCACGATGGTCGACAGCGTGCCGCCCTTCGCGGTGGAGCGCAGCGCAATGATGCCGCGGCCGCCCGCCGACATCTGCGCGCCCCGGTGCGTATCCAACTGCCCGCCCGTGCCGGAGAAGTGGCGGGGACCGATGCTCTGCGAGCACACCTGCCCGCCGCAGTCCACCTGCAGCGCGGTGTTTACGCTCACCATCTTGTAGTTCTGGCCGATCACGTAGGGGTTATTAGTCACCTTGCCCTGGTGCAGTTCGACGGCCAGGTTGTCGTCGAGGAAGTCGTACAGCTTCTGCTCGCCGAGGGCGAACGCGCCGATCATCTTCCCCTTCCACAGCGTCTTCTTGCGCCCGGTGATGACGCCCGCCTCGTACAGGTCGATCAGCCCCGTCGTGAACATCTCCGTGTGCACGCCCAGGTCGCGCCGGTTCATCAGGAACGCGGTGATCGCGTTGGGGATGCCGCCGATGCCGAGCTGAATCGTCGACCCGTCCTCGATCAACTCCGCGATGCGCACGCCGATGGCCTCTTCCCACGCGGCTGGCTTTGCGCTCGGCAGTTCGAACAGCGGGATGTGATTCTCGACGACGTAGTCCACTTCGGAGATGTGGATCTGCGTGTCGCCGAGCGTCCGCGGCATGTTTCGGTTGATCTCCAGCACAACCAGGTCCGCGGCTTCGATCAACTGCTTCTCGGTGATGAGCGAGAGCGACAGCGACATATAGCCGAGGCGGTCGGGCGGGGTCGCCGTGCCCCAGTAGACGTTGAGCTTCCCGCCGGTCGCGTGCAGCTTGCCGCTTGCGGCCTGGTGCAGGTTGTTGGGGATGTACGACGTCCGCCCCTGGCCGTGCACTTCGCGGTCGGGCGCGCCGTAGAACCAGTTCTCCACAAAGAAATGCCCCGACATCTCCGGCTTGAGGATGAAGTCGTAGAGGCGCAGGGGCAGGCACACCCACACCGTCACGTCTTCGAGCCGGTCCCGGTGGTTCGCCAACTCGGTCAGCAGCCCCGCCGGCTCGGCTGCGGCCATCGCCGTGCCGATCGTCATGCCCGACTTCACGAGGGAGACGGCCTCCGGGATCGACAGGAGCTTGCTCTTGTAGAGATCGCCTGGATTCATCTTTGTATGTGCCTCAGAAATACGGAAAGCCACTCTTCCGGCTTCTCGATATGCGGCGAATGAGCGGTATCGGCCAACACGACTTCCTCGTACGAGCCGCCCCGCGCCGCGTACTGCTCGAACACGGCCCGCGTCTGGTCAATCATCGGCTGCGGCGGCACAACGTCCTCGCCCGGATACCCCGGCACGTAACCCAGCTTGCCGAGCGTGGCGAGGTCGAACATAGAGTTGTTCGAGACGATCATGTCGTGGTCGCCGCGAATCCACAACACCGGCGGTTTCGGCTCCGCGGCGAGGAGGTCCGCCGCCTCGTCGCGCAGATACTTGGGCGACCAGCAGTTGACCGGCCCATAAACGCCCGGACCGACGCCCGGCCAATTCGCGGCGGGCACGAAGTCGCCCGGGTAGCGATCGGCGCCAACCTTCTCCTGCAAGGCAGCCGTCAGGAAATCCTCTTCGCGCGCGGCGGTGAACCCCGGTTTGTAGTAGAAAGCGTTGATGATGTTGCGCGGGGAGTTGGGGCTGTCGCCGCTGCGATCCCCGTTCTTGATGCGTTCCACAAAGTCGGTGTTGACCACGCCTCCACCGGACCCCGCCGCGTCTTCGAAGCACGCGGAACCATCGAGGTCTTTCGTGCCGCCGAACCCGTACGGGCTGACCGGGGCTTGTAGCGTAGCCGTAATGACCATTTCGGGATGGTCCGCGATCAGCCGGTAGACCACGCCGCCGCCCATGGACCACCCGACGAGGTGCGCGCGGTCCACGCCGAGCGTCTGAAGCAGGGAATAGACGTCGTCCGCCCAGCCGCGGTAACCTCGTGTGGCGTCGATCACGACATCCTCGGTCCAGCCGTAGCCGCGCAGATCGGGTGCAATGCAGTAATAGCCGCGGCCGTGCAGCGCCAGCATCAACTCTTCCCAGTACGTTGCGGCCGAGAAGTTGCCGTGAATAAAGACGATTGCCTCATCGCCCTGCGCGCCACAGGTGAGAACATGCTGCCGCAGCCGCGGGGTGTCGACCATGGTGGACGTAATGCCAGGGAGGACAGGGATTTCGGACATGTCAGGTGGTGCTCCTTTTTTGCCACTGAGGCCACCGAGGTCTCAGAGAGGCGAGATGGACTCTCTGCGCTCTCTGTGGCTCGGCTTTTACGGCATCACGAACGCAGCCGCGGCCTGGTTATACCCTACACCGGACCCCACGAACGTGACCAAATAGCCGGACTTTACCTTGCCCAGTTCGCGCGCTTCGTCGAAGCACATCGGCAGGCAGGCCGAGCCGGTGTAGCCCCAGCGATCCATGATCCAGTGCGTCTTGCTCATCGGCAGGCCGAGTTCCGCCTGCACCAGTTCTATGCTGGCGTACCGCACCTGCGTGTAAATCGCCATGTCGACCGCTTGCAGATCAAAATGGCCGTCGCACCTGCGTCTTCCCCGCCTGCGCGTTTTCGGGTGTCGCCGGCTCGAACGTGCCGCCCGCGTAGATGCCCCAGTTCGGGTGATACGAGCCGTCCGCGAAGAAAGTTGACGTAACGAAGCCGGGTTTGTCGCTCGCGGTCAGCACCGCCGCGCCTGCGCCGTCGCCGTAGTAAAACGACACCGGGTCGTTCTCCTTGTCCGACAGCTTGCTCATCATGTACGCGCCGATGACGAGGATATATTTCATGTGCGGGTTCGTGGCGATCATCCCTGCGGCCTGGACGAGGCCTGTGGGGAACGACGCGCACGCGCACCCAATGTCGAACGTGCCGGCCTTCGTCGCGCCAAGCTTGTGCTGGACGACGACTGACGTGGCCGGTGTGATGTAGTCCGGGCTATCCGTGCCGAGCAGGATCATGTCAAGCTGTTCCGCGCGGACACCCGCATCTTGCAGCGCGTCCTTCGCAGCCTCCACCGCCAGGTCCGATGTGGCCCAATCGGGCGGCGCGAGGAAGCGGCGCTTGATGCCCGTCGCGGCCTCGAACTTGTCGATGACCTCCCCGAACTTTGCGCGCATCTCGTCGTTAGTGCGCTCGATAGGGGGCAGGTAGCGGCCCGTCCCGATGATGGTGGCGTAGCGCGTCATCGGCTCACGTCCCCACGACAAGGCCGCCGTCGACCCGCAGGGTCTCGCCCGTGATGAACGACGCCTCGTCAGACGCGAGGAAACAGTACGCGTTCGCGATATCCGCGGGCTGCCCCATCCGGCCGAGCGGCGTCTTCGACACCATGCCCTCGATGACCTTTTCCGGCATGGCCGAGAGGATCTCGGTTGCGGTGAAGCCCGGCGCGACCGCGTTCACGCGGATGCCGAACTTACCCAGCTCGCGCGCCCACACCTTGGTCATCCCGATCACGCCCGACTTGGTCGCCACGTAGTTGGTCTGTCCGAAGTTGCCGTCGAGCCCGACGACAGAGCTCGCATTCAGGATCACTCCGTGCCCCTGCCGGATCATGTGCGGCGCGACGGCCTGCGCGCAGTTGAACACGCCCTTCAGGTTGATCGCGATCACGAGGTCGAAGTCGGCTTCCGGCATCTGCTTGACAAGCTGCCCGTCCTTGAAGCGGACGAGTTGATTGTCGCTTTCAGGTTGATCGCGATGACGAGGTCGAAGTCGGCTTCGGGCATCTGCTTGACGAGCTGCCCGTCCTTGAAGCGGACGAGCTGGTTATCGCGCACGATCCCCGCGTTGTTCACCAACACGTCGATGCGGCCGTGTTTCTCCGCCACCCCGTCGACCCACTGCTGCACCGCGGCGCGGTCGGCCACGTTGACCTTATAAAACTCCGCGCACGAGCCGAGTTCGGCCGCAGTCGCCTCGCCGGCTGCCTCGTTCAGGTCGCAAATCACGACGAAGGCGCCTTCCGCCGCGAACTTCTGCGCGGTCGCCTTACCGATCCCCGCCGCGCCCCCGGTGATGAGGGCCACTTTGTCCTTCAGGCGCATAATCTCCTCCAGATCAATGCTGAATGGAACGCAGATGACGCAGATCGGGAAAGATAAACATGATCTTTTCTGATCTTTCCCCATCTGCGTCATCTGCGTTCTATCCCGAACCCCACCTTACGCACGCGGCGCCCCAGGCGTACCCGATGCCCGCCGCGACGATTGCCATGACGTCGCCGTCCTTGAGCCGCCCCTGTTTGAGACCCTCCATGATCGAGAACATCGCGTCCTGCTGGCCGATGTGGCCGTACTCCGACAGGTAGACCGACTGCTCCTCGCGTAGCCCGAGCCGCTGGAGCATGTCTTTGTGCGCGGAGGGCTTCATATGCAGCACGTTCAGGAATCTGACATCCTCGCGGGTCAGGCCGCCCGACTTACGTAGCGCCTCGTCGATGCAATGCATCCAGTTGTCCATCGAGACCGCGTTCAGCCGGTTCTTCATCGCCTCCGGCTCGACCAGATCGAGGAAGAACAGCCCCTTTGCGCGCGCCTCATCTGTCGGGAACTGCTTCGTGCCGCTCGCAGGCACGATGACGTGCTCGCTCATGGCGCCGTCGGTCATCAGGTGACTGCCGAGGACGTGGTTTTTCGGCCACCCCTTGCGCAGCAATAGCGCGCCCGCGCCCGCGCCAAGATTGTACATGAAGGAAGTGCGAGGATTGCGGTAGTCGATCAGATCGCCGTTACGGTACCCGCCGGCAATGAGCACCGTATTTACGTCGGGGTCGGCGATCATCATGTCCTTCGCCATCTTGAGCGCGGCGATCGTCGTGCCGCAGCGCATCTGGACGTCGATGGCCCAGGCGCGCGTTGCGCCGATCTCCTGCGCGAGCTTGATGCCCGCGGTCCAGAGCAGGTATTCCTTCCACTCTTCGGTGGTGCAAAGGACGACGTCGATTTCGTCCGCGGGAATCTCGCTGCGGCTGAGGCAGTCCTGCGCGGCCCATATCGCCATCGCGTTCGTGTGGTCGTCCGGCCCCGGGACGTGTTTCTGCGTGATGCCGAACTTCTCGCGGATCACCCACTCGTCGATGCCGCTGGCCGCGGCGATGTCGGCCGCGGTCATCACGGGTTCGGGGACATAGGTTCCGACGCTGACAATCCCGACGGAGAGGTTTTCGGGCATGGCGATTCCTCGTTGAAACGTGCGGATGAGGGTAGTATGCGAGAGGGGAGTTACAGGGGAGTTACAGGCGGAATTCAACGCAGATGACGCAGATAGGGTGGATTAACAGGATCAGATCATGCTCATCCCCCCATCTGCGTTGGATTTGTCGCTCAACTGCCGGTACAGGCGCGTGGTTTCCGCGGAGGGCGGCGCGTCCAGCTCCGCGCGCAGCACCTCCAAGCACCGCGCGTATACGCGCAGCGCGTGGCCGCGGTTACCTTGGCCGGCATACGCGCGCATCATCAACTGGTACGCGTGCTCCCAGCACGAATCGCGCGCCAGGATCGCTCCGCACAG
>JALOOB010000137.1 GCA_025454635.1 Anaerolineae bacterium | reverse complement strand
GCAACTCATTGACGACATGGTCGAGACCATGCGCGCGGCGCCGGGCGTCGGGCTTGCCGCGCCGCAAGTGAACGTGCCGGAGCGCGTGATCGTGGTTGAACTGCCTGCGGACGAGGAGGAAGGGCTCCCGGCCGAGTTGTACGCCTTCGTGAATCCCGAGATCGTCAAGGCTTCGCGCGAGACGGAGAAGGGCGAGGAAGGCTGCCTGTCGATCCCTGGTTATATTGGGGAGGTCGAACGCAGCGTGGAGCTTGTGGTGCGCGGGGTGGATGCCTACGGCAAGCCGCTGCGCATCCGCGCCCATGATTACCTCGCGCGCATCTTCCAGCACGAGATCGACCACCTTGACGGGGTCATGTTCATCGACAAGGCCGACCCTGCGACCATCCACAAGCTCACGCCTGAGGAGGCTCAAAACGCGACCGGCGAGGCCGCCGAAGCCGCCGCGCTGATGGGCTAAGCTCGTCTAACAATACCCCCATGGGCTGCTCAGTGGCTTAAACGCAAAAGCGGGTCGCCGTCAGGTGACCCGCTTCGTTGTTAACCAGATTCGGATTAGCGGACGACGTCCAGCGTCTTTTCCGTCTGCGGATCGAACAGGTGCATGTTGTCCATGTTGATGCTCATGTCGACCGTCTCGCCGACGCGCGCATGCGTGCGCGGGTCAACACGGGCGATGAACGACTTCTTGCCGGTCAGCAGATAGAGGAAGATTTCGTTGCCCATCAACTCGGAGACGTCCACTTGGGCCGTGATCGGCGCGGGAGTGATGCCCGGCGCCTCGTAGCCTTTCGTGTGGATGTCCTCGGGCCGGACGCCGAAGATGACCTTCTTGCCCTTGTGCTGCAGATAGGCGGCCTTCTTGCTCTCCGGCACGGGCAGCTTGAACGTCCCGCCGTCGACAAAGAGCTTGCCGTCCTGGTCGACCAGCGTCGTCTCGAAGAAGTTCATCGAGGGGCTGCCGATGAAGCCGGCGACAAAGATGTTCGTCGGGTGGTCGTAGAGATTCTGCGGCGTGTCGATCTGCTGGAGCAGGCCGTCCTTCATGACTGCGATGCGCGAGGCCATCGTCATTGCTTCGACCTGGTCGTGGGTCACGTAGATGAAGGTGGTGCCCAGCCGCTGGTGCAGCTTGCTGATGCCTGCGCGCGTCTCGACGCGCAGCTTGGCATCCAGGTTCGAGAGCGGCTCGTCGAACAGGAAGACCTTCGGGTTGCGGACGATGGCGCGGCCGACTGCGACGCGCTGGCGCTGGCCGCCGGAAAGTTGCTTCGGCTTCCGGTCGAGGAACTGGCTGATGCCGAGCAGTTCGGCCGCCTCTTTGACCTTCTTGTCGATCTCGGCCTTCGGGGTCTTGCGGAGCTTGAGGCCGAACGCCATATTGTCGTACACGCTCATGTGCGGGTAGAGCGCGTAGCTCTGGAACACCATCGCGATGTCGCGGTCTTTCGGCGGGACGTCATTGACGACGCGGTCGCCGATCAGGATGCGGCCGTCTGAAATCTCTTCGAGGCCGGCCAGGAGCCGCAGGCTCGTGGTCTTGCCGCAGCCCGATGGGCCGACAAACACCAGGAATTCCTTGTCCGCGATCTGGAGGTTGAGGTCGTTGACGGCGATCACATCGCCGAAGCGCTTATAGACGTGTTCGAAAGTTACACCGGCCATGGGTGATTTTGCTCCTTCAGCATTGAGACAGAGAAACTATCGTGTTGGGCCAGGGCAAACAGAACTGTTCGGTCGAGCGTGCGTCGTTCCCGATTGGGTGGCTAGGCCGTGCCTCCGCGCATCCAATGGCCGTGACCGGGTCGGTGCGTACGTCTCGGGCGCTCGCGCCATAACCGCTTTGCCGAGGCGCATTAGGTTGTCTAGAGTGTGCGCGCGTGCGCGCGAGAGTGAGGTATTGGTTCGATGGCGCCTCCTGTGGAGGAACAAGACAACTCCCGCGTGGGAAATGCTTCCGTCCCGCGTCGACGCTCGGCCGCGTGACTCAGGGAGCGGCTGACGGTTGAAGTATAGCGCGGCAATGCCCGAAGCGCAAGTGGCAATTTGCGCGTGTATAATAGACGTCATGAGCCTGCGCATCCCCCGATCCGACACCATCCTTGCGGCTGCATCCCTCGCGCTGGTGATTGCGCTGCTGCTCCTTGCGCCCCACGGCCTGCTCGACAAGGCCGACCGCGCGGCGTACGCCGTTTGCCATCGCATCCCCGAACGCACTTTCGAGCTTGCGGGCCGCCCGCTGCCCTTGTGCGCGCGGTGCAGCGGTTTGTATCTCGGCGCGGCAGCCGCGCTCCTCGCGCTCGCCGCGCGGGGCCGGGGTCGCGCGGGGCGCTTTCCCGCGCCGGGCTACCTGTTGATCCTCGGCGCGTTCATGCTTGCCTGGGCCGGCGACGGGTTGAATTCTTTCCTTGCGCTGCTCGACCTGCCGCACCTTTACGAGCCAACCAACCGCCTGCGCCTGGTCACCGGCGCGCTCGCGGGGATCTCAGTCGGCGCGGTGCTGCTGCCCGCGCTCAACGTCACCTTCTGGCGCGCTCCCGAAGATCGGCGGAGCGTGGATCGTCCCACAGACCTGCTCTGGCTCCTCGTGGCCGCAGCGACGGTGGTGTTGCTTGTCTCGTCCGATATCGACGCGCTGCTCTATCCGCTCGCGCTGTTCAGCGGGGTGATGGTGCCGCTGCTGCTTGGCCTGCTGTTTGCGATGTTCTATCTCGCGCTGCGCCGCCGCGAAGGGCAGGCGGAGCGATGGGCCGACCTCCTTGCGCCGCTTGCCATTGGCCTCGGCGCGGCTTTTGCGATGATCGCGGCGATCGGATTGGCGCGTGATTTTGTTTCTGCGCGCTTCGGGATGCCGTTCTAATTCGCCGCCAACTGTGATATCATGGCCACGCGCAGCGGCCGCGTCATCTGCTTGTCAGCGGCTCGTCGGGGTTGCGCCATGCGCATCAAACGCTGGTCTGATATCGTATAGATGCTGTGGCGCGGTTGGCGCGCCAGTTGTTGCTTCGCGCTTCCGCTTCGTCGCAAGGAGGAATCATGGATTTCGGTAAGTCATTTACGTATATGTTCGAGGATCCCGAATGGCTCAAGAAGCTGGGTATCGGCACGCTCATCGGTCTGCTGATGCTCCTGCTGATCCCGACGATCATCCTGTGGGTGGTCCCGTTCGTCGCGCTGCTCGGGTACACTGTCGTCGCGTTACGCAATGTGATGAACAGCGTCGAGCGGCCGCTGCCCGAATGGGATAACTGGGGCGAATTCTTCAGCCTGGGGTTCAAGGTGTTCGCGGCGACCTTCATCTGGGCGCTGCCCATCATCCTGCTCACGCTGCCGCTGGCGCTCGGCTCAGCCTTCATCGACCAGCAAGGCGGGGCGGAGGGAGTGGGCATCGCGATGTTGGTGTGTGGCAGCTGCCTCGCCGTGCTCTGGGGCCTGTTTATCACCGTGCTGACCCCGGCCATCTACGTGCGCATCGCGGCCACCGACCGCTTTGCGTCCGCGTTCGAGCTTGGCCCGATGCTGGCGTTCACCCGCGATAACCTGGGCAACGTGATCCTGGCGCTGCTGCTGCTGATCGTCGTTGGGATCATTGCCTCATTCGTCGCCATGTTGGGCGTGGTGGCGTTCTTTGTGGGATTGTTGATTACGATCCCGTTGGCCTCGCTGTGGCAATATCTCGTTCAAGCGCACCTGTTCGGCCAGATAGGCCGGTACAGCGTCACGCCGGTAGTTTAGGGCTGCCTGCCGGGCGTGAGATGAAAGGGACCGTTCGGACGCCAGGCAAACGTCCGAACGGTGCGTGCAGGAGCGATGGTTATGGGTGAGATGATTGGAATATTCGCCGCATTCGGGTTGTCGGCCGCGACGGGCCTGAATGCGTATCTGCCGCTGCTGATCGTCGGCCTGCTGGCGCGCTTCACTGATCTCGTCACCCTCAGCGCCCCCTGGAACACGCTCGAAAACCCGTGGGTGCTCGGCGTGCTGTTCGTCCTGCTTGTTGTCGAAACCGTCGCCGACAAGGTGCCGGCCGTCGACTCCGTCAACGACGTGATCCAGACGGTCATCCGGCCCACCGCGGGCGCGATCCTGTTTGCCGCAAGCGGCAACGTCATCAGCGAGATGAGCCCGGTCATTGCCATGATCTGCGGTATCCTGGCCGCGGGCGCGGTGCATTCGCTCAAGGCGACCGTCCGGCCGGCGATCACCGCCACTACTGCGGGGATCGGCAACCCGATCGTCAGCGTGATGGAGGACGTGCTTTCCGGTACAACAACCCTTGTCGCGATTTTGATACCGGCGGTCGCGGCCCTGTTCGTTCTGGTCCTGGTCTTGCTGGTCGGTTGGTTCCTGATTCGTCGTTTTCGGGCCCGGCAGTTGCGCGCTGAAGCCTGATGGCGCAGGCGCGGCTTCAGTCTCCGCGGCGCAGTCGCATCTGGCAGGTGGCAGCCGCGCTGCTGTTCGGCGCCGCCTGCCTGTGGTTTTCGTTGCGCGGGGTGCGCCCGGCCGCGTTGCGCGCCGAGCTGACGGACTTCTCGCCCGCGCTCGCGCTGCTCGCAACCGCCAGCGTGGTGCTCGTCGGCGCAGCCAAGGCGCTCCGGTGGCAGTGGTTGTACGGGAGCCGGGGACGCGATCGTCCCTGGTCCACCCACTTCAGCATCCTCATGATTGCCCAGATGCTCAACCTCGTGATTCCCATCCGGCTTGGCGAGGTGGCGCGACTCGGCCTGATGCGCCAGGAGGGCCGTCCCGTCGGCGTGACCTTCGGAACGATCGTCGTCGAAAAGGGCCTCGATCTGCTCGCCGTCGGTGTGATTGTCCTCGCCTTTGCCCCGCTACTCCTGCTGCCGACGAACCGCCCGGAGGCCGGTGTCACCGGTCCGCTCCTTGGCATCCTGATCTTTCTATTCCTCCTGGCCGTCGGCCGGCTTAACGGGCCGCTGCTGCGGTTGCTGGACCGCATTCCTGCGCCGCGCAATGCGCGCCTTGCGTGGCTGTGGCGCGGCGCCCAGCGCGGCGCCCGCGCCGTTTTGTCCAGCATGGCCGAGTTGCGCGGCGCGCAGCTTGTGCGGGTCACCGCGTTGACTGCAGGCATCTGGCTCGTCTCGCTGGCGACTGTGCGGATCATGCTCGAGGCGTTCGGGCTGGGCCTGGGCTGGAATGCGGCGCTGGCCCTGATGCTCGCGTTGACGTCGAGCAACTGGGCGCCGACGCCTCCTGCGATGATTGGCGTTGTCGGCGCGGTAACTGTCGCAGTGTTGGCGCCGTTTGGAGTGGCCCCGGCAGAGGCGCTGGCGCTTGGCACCGTGATGAACCTGGTGTTGGTGGGGCCGCCCGTGCTGCTCGGCGGCGCGGCGCTCGGCATCCGGCTGTGGCGCATGGGCGAGACGCTGCATCTCGGTAGCCTGCGCCGCGCTGCCGGCCTGGGCAGCGCCCCCGAATTGCCGGCCGAGAGTCAGGAGCGAGGACATGGCGGGGCCTGACGCGCCGCGATACTCGGTTGTGATCCCCGCCTACCAGGCCGTCGAGACAATCGGCGCGTGCCTGGCCGCGCTGGCCGGGCAGACCGCGTCTCCCGGGTCGTTTGAGGTCATCGTCGTCGACGACGGCTCGACCGACGGCACGGCGGAGATTGCGCGCGCGGCCGGCGTGATCGTCGCGCGGCAGGCGCATGCGGGCGCGGCTGCCGCGCGCAACTGCGGCGCGGCGCTTGCCCATGGCGAGTTTCTCCTCTTCACGGACTCCGACTGCGAACCCGTTCCGGGGTGGATCGAGGCCATCACCGCGCCGTTTAGCGATCCCGAGGTTGCCGGAACCAAGGGGACTTACCTGACCCGGCAGCGGAGCATCGTCGCGCGCTTCACCCAAATTGAGTATGAAGACCGCTACGACCGCATGCGCGGCTCGGAGCGGATCGATTTCATCGACACCTACAGCGCAGCCTACCGCCGAGATATTTTTATCGCCAACGGCGGCTTCGACCCGCGCTTTCTTATCAACGAGGACCAGGAGTTCGCGTTCCGCCTCGCGGAGAAGGGGTACAAGCTCGTCTTCGCGCCCGACGCGCAGGTTTATCACCGCCACAACGCGACCGTCGGTCAATATGCGCGGCGCAAGTTCAAGATCGGCATGTGGAAGGTGCGTGTCACGCGCCAGCACCCGACGCAGGTGGTCAAGGATTCGCACACGCCGGGCGCGCTGAAGGCGCAACTCGTCATTGCGGCTCTAAGCCTCGCGCTGGCGTTCGTCAATTTGGGTGCGCTCGCGCGTCGACGCAGGCCCTGGCTTCCGGCGGTCGTCGCGTGGTGCGCTTGCCTGGCCGCATTCGAGGTGAGCGCGCTTCCCCTGCACCGGAAGGTTGCGCAGCGCGACCGCGCGGTCTTGTTGCCCGCGCTGCCGATGATGTGGGTCCGGGCGCTGGCGCTCGGCTTCGGCTTTGCCGCGGGTCTCCTGCGCTTCCGCAAGACCGGCGACGAACGCCCGCGGCTGACGGTCGTCGAGCGCGCGCTTAAGCGGGGCACGGATCTTCTCGGCGCGCTGATCCTGCTGCCGCTGGCCGCGCCGCTCATGGCAGTCATCGCGCTGGCGATCCGGCTGGACTCGAGCGGCCCGGTCCTCTTTCGCCAGGTGCGCATCGGGTTGAAAGGCCAGCCCTTCACTATTTACAAGTTTCGTTCGATGCGGGCGGATGCAGAGCAGGCGCTGGACGAGTTGGTGGACCTCGACGCGCTCGCGGAGCCCGCGTTCAAAATTCCGAACGACCCGCGGGTGACGCGCGCGGGTCGCTTCCTCCGCCGCTGGAGTCTCGACGAACTGCCCCAGCTGCTGAATGTCCTGCGCGGGGAAATGAGCCTTGTCGGGCCTCGGCCGGAAGAGGCGCGCGTGGTGGCCCGCTACACCGACGACCAGCGCCGGCGACTTGCGGTGAAGCCGGGCATCACCGGCCCGATGCAGGTGAACGGCCGCGGCGACTTGTCATTCGAGCAGCGCCTCCAATTCGATCGACAACTACTCTCTGGCCCGCGATTTTCGCATCCTTGCGGAAACCCTTCCCGCGGTGCTCGAAGGCGCCGGCGCTTACTAATAACCCCTATTTCGTTTATCGAAACACTTGTTTCCTTTTGTCCCCTTATGTATAATGTCCTGCAGTGAACAACCATCGCCTTAGCCCTGACATCGGCCAGAAGCTGGACACTCTGCCGGAGCGGCCGGGTGTGTATATTTACCGCGCGTCCGACGGCAAGGTGATCTACGTCGGCAAGGCGGTCGTCCTCAAGAACCGCGTGCGCTCGTATTTCCACGAAGCTGCGCGGCATGACCCGCGCACGCGCCGCCTGGTCACCGAGATCGCGGACCTCGAGTGGATTGTCACCGACACCGAGCTCGAAGCTCTGATCCTCGAGAACGAGTTGATTAAGCGTTACCGGCCGCGGTTTAACATCCGCCTCCGCGACGACAAGACCTATCCCTATATTAAGGTGCACTGGCAGGAGGACTTCCCGAAGGTCAGCATCGTGCGGCGCATGGAGCGCGACGGCGGTCGCTACTACGGTCCGTTCGCCTCGGCCTACGCCGTCCGGCAGACCCTCGACGTCCTTCGACGCGTCTTTCCGTATCTCGACTGCAACCGCGAAATCACGGGTCGCGACCCGAAGCCCTGCCTCTACTATCACATCAAGCGGTGCGCGGGCCCGTGCATCGGCGCGGTGGACCGGGAGCAGTACCGGCAGGTTGTCGGCGGCCTCTCGGCCTTTCTGGAAGGCGACAGCGAACGTGTGCTGGCCCAGCTCGAGCAGCGGATGCGCGACGCGGCTGAAAACCTGCAGTTCGAGCGCGCGGCGCAGTTGCGCGATCAAATCCGGGCGGCCCGTCAGATCGTGGAGCGGCAGAAGGTCGTCAGCGGCAAGCAGGAGGACGAGGATATCGTCGCCTTTGCGCAGGACGAGCGCACGGGCGAAGCGTGCGTGCAGGTGTTCTTCATCCGCCGCGGCAAGCTGATCGGCCGGGAGAGCTTCGTGCTGGAGGGCGTCGCGCCGGATGCAAACGGCGAACTGATCGGCGCGTTCGTGAAGCAGTTCTACGACGAGGCGGCTTACGTCCCGCCCAGCATTGTGCTGCAGAAAGACCTCGACGAGCGCAAGATCATCGAGCAGTGGCTCCGCAACCGACGCAACGGCCACAAAGTGACCATCTCCGTGCCGAAGCGCGGCGCAAAGCGCGAGCTGCTTCAACTTGCTTCCGAGAACGCGGCTGCAACGCTGGCGTCGTTGCAGGCGCAGTGGCAGGCCGACACGAACCGGCAGACCGAAGCGCTGACCCAGGTGCAGGAGGCGCTGGGGCTGGAGGAGCCGCCGAGCCGGATCGAGTGCTTCGACATTTCGACCCTCCAAGGGACGAACACGGTCGGCAGCATGGTGGTCTTTGCCAAGGGCGCGCCGCTCAAGAGCGACTATCGCCGCTTCAACGTGAAGGGCCGCGGCAGCCAGGGGGAGCCGGACGACTATGCTTCCATGCGCGAGGTGTTGCGCCGGCGCTTCCGCCGCGCCGTGGAGGACGCCACGCAGGACCCGGGCAGCAAGGCGCGCTCCAGCGATGCCTCGTGGAGGCTCCTGCCCGACCTGCTCATCGTGGACGGCGGCAAGGGGCAGCTCGGCGTTGCGGTCGAAGTGCTGGCCGAGTTCGAGCTGACCGAGGTGGTGCCGGTCGTGGGTCTTGCCAAGCAGCGCGAAGAGCTTTTCCTGCCGGGGCGGAGCGACCCGATCCTGCTCCCGCCCGCTACGCAGGGGCTATTTCTCATCCAGCGCATCCGCGACGAAGCGCACCGTTTTGCGATCACCGCCCACCGCGAGAAGCGCAGCAAGGTGTCCGTCGCGTCCGAGTTGGATGCGATCCCCGGCATCGGCCCCGCACGACGGCGCTCGCTGCTTAAGCGGTTCGGCTCCCTGGACGCGATCCGGGAGGCGTCCGAAGAGGAACTGGCGCAGGCGCCGGGCATGACCCTTGCGGCCGCCCGCTCAATTCGGGAGAGGTTGTGAGATGGCGCTCACGCGGGCTGAACAACAGCAGGTGTGGCAGGTCATCCAAAACTCGCCGCTGATACAGAAGTGGCCGGATTTCCGCGTCAATTTCCTGCCCAATCTGGATCTCCAGACTTTCGGTCCCGGCGAGTTCATCTTCCGCCCCGGCGACCGCCCGCTGCACCTCTTTATGGTCACGCGCGGCCGCGTGCTCATGCGGCTGCGCGATTCGGAAGAGGTCTGGTTCGAGCAGGATCTTAAGCCTGGCGACTACTTCGGCCAGCAAGCCCTGTTCGACGAGGTCTACCGCAGCGTGGCGCGCGTGCCGAACGGCGCGGAAGGCGTCGTGCTGCTCAAGATCGGCGCGGACGCGCTGCGCGTCGCGCTCGAACGCGCGCCTAACCTCCGCGAGGACTTGCTGCGCGAAGGGCTGGCCAGCCGGCTGCGCCGCATCCCGCTCGTGCGCACGCTGAACGACGACCAGGTGCGTTGGCTCGCGCAATTGGTGCAGGAACGTGACGTTCCCGCCGGCGTCGCAGTGGACCTCGTCCAGCAGCCGGGCATCTGGATCATCGACCGCGGCCAGATGGAAATAAACGGCCCCTTGCACCCGAACCCGCGCGATTGGGAGGCTTGGCGTTTGACCGCCGGCAACTTCTTCGTTGCGCGCGGCGATCCCTCGCATCCTGACCGCACGATGCGCTTCGGCCTGAACTGCTCGGCCGACAAGGCCGTCGCCCACGTCGACACGCGGCTCCTGTATCTCCCGGTCGCGCATGCCGACAGGCTCATTGCCGGGTTTGGGGATGTTGGCCGGCTCATTCACCAGCCGCTCGACATTGCTGCGGCCATCGAGAACGTCGATCCGTTCCGCCCGCTGAACCCGCTTCAGAAAGAGCATCTCGCCCAGTTCTTCGGCTGGGAGTTTGTGCCGGAGCGCCAGAACATCACGACGCAAGGGCACCCGGGCCACAGCTTCGTCTTGCTGCGACAGGGCGGGGGCCTGATTACGGCGTTTGACAACTACGGCCGCGAGCGTCCGCGCAGCTCCATCGAGCCCGGACTCGGCTACGGCAAGACGTCGCTCTTCGAGGGCAAGCAGCGCGACGCGACGGTGCGCGCGGTGCGCGGCCCATCGGTGCGCGGCACTCCCGGTCTGCCCGGCGCGGACGTCCTGACGCTGGACCGCCGCGATTTCCAGTATGCCGTCGCGGAGAAGCCGCAGCTGTGGGCGGGCGAGGATATCGTGCAGCGCGTCCGCGAGACGGAGGAGGTCAAGCCGCTGTTTCCCTGGATGCAGGAGGGCGAGGTCGTCAAATGGCAGGGGCGGCCGCACATCCTCTGGCTCATCTGGCCGCTAGGGCTGGTCGGCCTCGTGTTCCTGGTGTTTGTCGTTCTGGCCGCGCTGCTCGCCAGCGACGCGGCCAGCGTCGCCTTGTTCCTCATCGCCGCGTTTGTCCTGGCGCCGCTGGCCCTCCTTGTCGTGGTCAACTACTATGACGACTACTATGTCGTGACCAATAAGCGGGTTACGCGGCGGGACAGGCAGCTCATCATTTTTGAGGCGCGCGCAGAAGCGCCGGTCGAAATGATTCAGGACGTGACGGTTGACACGCACTTCTGGGGCCAGATCTTCGGATTCGGCCATGTTAGCGTGCGCACGGCGAGCAAAGCCGCGCCCATTCGCCTCGACAACGTTCCGCGCCCACTCGAAGTAAAGGAGCATCTCGAGACGGCTAAGTCGGAGGCGCAGGCGGAGGAGCGCGGCCGCCAGAAGGAGGAGTTGCGCCGGGGCCTCATCAGCGACCTTAAGCTCGCGCTGCCGGTCTCCGTCCGCACGCGGGCGCTTGGCGACGCGCCGATGCCGGGCGGCTCGGTGATGCCCCCGTTGCTGAAGCGCATCTTTGCGTCCGGCGGGCAACAGAGGATTCCTACCCGGCCCAACACGCGCGCCTGGCTCGCTGCCCACTCTGGCCCGCTGCCCGATACCTGGCGCGCTCGGCTTTTTGGAACGCCTGCGCCCGCCCGGCCGAAGGAACTGCCCGGCATGATTATCTGGCACAAGCACTGGCTGAACGCGGTGGGCCGCGTCGCGCCCCCGTTCTTCTTTCTGCTTCTGCTGCTTGGACTGGGGGTGTTGATCCTCTCGGGCGCGTTTGCGTTGCCCGACCTGAACGGCGTCGCGCTCAGTTTTGGATGGTTGGTCCTTGTGGGAGTCGCATCGTTCGCAGTCTGGTGGCAGTACACCGACTACCGGAACGACGTGTATATCGTGACGGACGACCGGATTATCGATATCGAGATGCAGCCGTTGGGGCTAAACGCAAAGCAGCGGGAGGGTGGCCTGGAAAAGGTGCAGAATGTGGTGGCGCGACAGGAAGGGCTCTGGGCGACGATCTTCCGCTACGGCGACGTCGTGATCAGCACCGCGGCCGCCGACGAGGGATTCACATTCATCATGGTTCCGAACCCGACCCTCGTCCAGGCAACCGTGTTCCAGAAATTGAATCAGTTTCGCGTGCGGGATCAGAAACGTCAGGACCTCAAGCGGCAGCAGGAGCTCATCGAGGCCCTGACCGTCTACCACCAACTGCGCGGCGGTGCGGGCGGCACAGCAGCGGACGGTTTCGGCGATCGCCTCTGAGCCTACCAGCCGAACGCGAGCCGGTTAATTAGCCGCTCGGGCAGCCCCGCGTCGCGCATCCGCTTCTGTGTTACTTCCACGTTGTAGTCGACGCGTCGCGGCTCCCAGATCGCAGCCTCGGTGTCCAGCAGCGCGTAGGCGGCCCGGCGGTCATTGTCCCGCGGCTGCCCGACGCTCCCCGGATTAAGGATGCCCCGCCAACCCGGCTTCAGTTGCATGGGCTGGCCGAACGTCGGCTGCATCGGCCGCGCCTTCGTTTCGCCGTCGACCAGGATGTGCAGCGCGGGCACGTGGGTGTGGCCGACGAGGCAGAAGGCCGTGGTGAAGTGGCCGAAATTCTCCGTCGCGACGCCGGGGTAAAGCACGTACTCCCAGACGGGATCACGCGGGCTGGCGTGCGTGAGCGTGTACCGCTCGTGTTGCGTCGGCTCGCTCGGCAACTCGCTCAGCCAGGCAAGGCTTTCCGCGGAGAGATGATCGCGCGTCCACACGACCGCGCGGCGCGCCTCGGGGTTGAAGTCCTCCACATCCATCCGGCCCAGCGCAGCCCAGTCGTGGTTGCCGATGACCGTTAGCGCGGCCATCGCGCGCACGCGCGCCACACAGGCGTCCGGCTCCGGCCCGTAACCCACCGTATCCCCCAGGCACCAGACTCCATCGTAGCGGCCGGCGGCATCTTCGATCACCGCTTCCAGCGCCGCCAGGTTCGCATGGATGTCCGACACAATCAGTACGCGCATATCTCGCTCACTCTCGCAAAGCCGCTGTCGTCCGCAAAATAATACCATGCCGCGCGCGTGCGCAGAAAAATCGTTAAACTGTTTTGTCGCGGCCTTAACCCTTGATATATAATGGGTCCGCTTATGGAACCGGAACAACTTGTCTTCGAAACGACTTCGGGCGCAGAAACCCAGCGGCTCGGCGAGCAACTCGGCGCGCTGCTGGCCGGCGACGCGATCATCACCCTGACCGGCGACCTCGGCGCGGGCAAAACGACGTTCACGCAAGGTCTTGGCGCGGGTTTGGGCGTTGAAGGCGCGATCACAAGCCCCACGTTCGTGCTTATCAACCGCTATCACTGCGCTGATGGCCGCGCGCTGCAGCACGCGGACTGCTACCGCCTTGCCAACGCGCCACTCGAAATGTGGGACGCGGGGCTGACCGACCTGTTCCTCAGTGAGGACGTGGTCGTCGTGGAGTGGGCCGACCGCATCCCCGGGCTTCTGCCGGACGAGTATCTTGACATTGTCTTCGAGCACGGCGACGCGGACCGGCGCAGGATTACGCTGACCGCCCGCGGGCCGCGCTACGTTCATATGCTGCGCCAGTTGCAAACTGCGCAGTCCGGTGCTCATCGTTGAGCGGACCAAATTCATGCTGTTAGCAATCGACACTTCCACTCGCCAGGCCGGCGTGGCGCTCTACGACCGGCGTCGCGGCCTGCTCGCGGAAAATACCTGGTTCACGGCGAACCGCCACACCGAGGAACTGATGCCGGCCATTGCGGGCCTGTTCGCCGTTGCCGGCGCGACGCCGGCCGACCTGGCCGCAGTCGCCGTCGCGATCGGGCCGGGGTCGTTCACGGGGCTGCGCGTCGGGCTGGCCGCGGCGAAGGGCCTCGCCCTCGCGCAGCGCGTGCCCATCGCCGGCATTCCGACGCTGGACGTAACGGCCTGGCCGCACCAATCGCAGCCCATCCCAGTCATCGCGCTGGCCCAGGCCGGGCGCGGCCGGGTGTACTGGGCGCCGTACGCGCATGGGCCTGCCGGTTGGGGGCCCCAGGAGCCCTACGCTCTGTCGACGATCCCCGAAGTGGCGAACGCGGTCACCCGCCCGATTGCCTTTGCGGGCGAGTTGTCCGAGGAGGACCTCGCCACCTTGCAGCGGTTTGCTGGCAGGCAGCGCGTGGTGCCTCTGTCGCCCGCGCTCAGCGCGCGGCGCGCCGGCTATCTTGCGGAGATGGGGCTGGCGCGGCTCGACTTTGGCCGCTCCGACGATCCGGCGACGCTCAGCCCGATCTACTTGCAGACCGCGGACGGCGCCCCTGCGCGCGCCGCGACTGCGGATGGAGCCGCGGGCCGATGACGCTGCCGTTGATCTCGCCCATGCAGCCCGAAGACCTCGACGCGATCATGCCGCTCGAGCGGCTTGCGTTTGCCGATCCCTGGTCGCGCCGCATGTATCTGAGCGATCTCCACGAGAACCCCTTGGCAACCTATCGCGTCATTCGCCCTGCTAACGGCGTCGACCTCCCCCCGATCCTCGGCTGGGGGGGCTTCTGGCTGCTGGTGGATGAGGCGCACATCGCGACGGTCGCCGCCCACCCGGAACATCGCGGCTGCGGCCTGGGCGAGATGCTGATGGTCGACCTTATGGAGCGCGCGGTGGAGCGCGGCGCGCGCGTCGCCACACTCGAAGTGCGCGCGAGCAACCTGGTCGCGCAGAAGCTGTATGCGAAGCTCGGCTTCGACGTGGTCGGCACCCGGCGCAAGTACTACCGTGACGGCGAGGATGGCCTGATTATGACCACGCCTGAGCTGGACGACCCCGAGATCATGGCGCGCATGGATGCGGCGCGCGCGGATGCATTGGCGCGCGTCGCGCGCTGCTTCAGCGACGGGGCCTAGATGGACGATTCGTTGGAGCGGGTCGCGTCTGAAGTCCGCATCTGCATCAAGTGCCCGTTGAGCGAAACGCGGACGCAGGCGGTCCCCGGCGAGGGGCCGGCAAATGCGGCGGTCTTCTTCATCGGCGAGGGGCCGGGCCGCACCGAGGACGAAAAGGGGCGGCCGTTCGTCGGCGCTTCGGGCCGCTTTCTTGAATCGCTGCTGCGCGATATCGGCATGGATCGCAGCCAGGTCTTCATCACGAACGTGGTCAAGTGCCGGCCGCCGGACAACCGCGACCCGAAACCGCTCGAACTGGCCGCGTGCCGCGATTATCTCGACCGGCAGATCGCGCTCGTCCGTCCGGTCGTCGTCGTGACGCTTGGTCGCTATTCGATGGAGCGCTACTTCCCCGGCGCAGCGATCACCAAGATCCACGGCCAGGTGAAACGAATCGGGGAAGTTAGTTATCTGCCGTTGTTCCACCCGGCCGCCGCGCTCCGCAGCGACGCGTGGCGCGCGGCCATGAAGGAAGATTTTAAGCTCATCCCCAAGTTATTGTCTGAGTCAGGGAGGTCTGGTTTGTGAGCGAGTCACCGTTACGGGTTATCCCGCTCGGCGGGTTTGGCGAAATCGGGAAGAATCTGCTGGCGCTGGAATACGAGAACGATATCCTGGTGATCGATGCGGGCTTGATGTTCCCCGAGAGCGACATGCCGGGGATCGATCTGGTCTATCCTGACATAACGTATCTCACGGAGCGCGCGGACCGGGTCCAGGCCGTCCTGCTGACACACGGCCACGAGGACCACATCGGCGCGCTGCCGTACCTGCTGAAGTATCTCGACGTGCCGGTGTACGCCACCGCGCTGACCCGCGGCCTCGCGGAGATTAAGCTGAAAGAAGCCGGGCTGCTGGCCGACAGCGAGCTTCACACGATCACTGCCACGCCCCACGGCACGGTTGTTCACGCCACCGACTACAAGTTCGACGACAACCCGGTCGACGGCAAGCTGACGGACGTGGAGAAGCTGCGGCGCATCGGCGACGCAGGCTGCCTCGTGCTCCTCTCCGACTCCACCAACGCGGACTCCTCCGGCTTCACGCCTTCGGAGCAGAGTATCAACGACACGCTCGAACAGGTGATGGCCAAGGCGAAGGGGCGCGTCATAATCGCAACCTTTGCGTCGAACATCTCGCGCATCGAGCAGGTCATCCAGGTCGCGCGGTTGTATGGCCGGCGCGTGGGCGTGATCGGCCGCAGCATGGTCAACAACGCGCGCATGGCGATCGGCCTCGGCTATCTGAATGTGACTCTGGACGAGTTGCTCAGCGCGCATGAAATGAACAACAACCCACCCGACCAGGTCGTGATCGTCTGCACCGGCAGCCAGGGCGAACCGTCCGCCGTGCTGGCGCGGCTGGCCGCGAACGAGCACCAGCAGCTTCAGATCATGCCGTCCGACACGGTAGTGCTCTCGGCCACGCCCATCCCCGGCAACGAGGAGATGGTCAACCACATTATCGACGACCTCTTCCGGCTCGGCGCGGACGTGATTTACTCCGACCTGTGCGACGTGCACGTGTCGGGGCACGGCAGTCAGGGCGACCTCAAGTATATGCTCTCCCTCGTGCGTCCGAGGTTCTTCATCCCGATGCATGGCGAGTACCGCCATCTCGTGCTGCACTCGCGGCTCGCGCGCGAGGTCGGCATCCCCGCCGAGAACATCGTCGTCGTCGAGAGCGGGCAGGTCATCGAGGTGACGCGCGACGCTGTCGGGCTGGGCGAGGAGATCGGCGGCGGCAATGTGCTGGTGGACGGGCTGAGCGTGGGCGACATCGGCGCGGCGGTGCTGCGCGACCGTAAGCACCTGGCGCGCGACGGCTTCCTTGTGGCAATGGTGGCGATTGACCGGGCGACCGGCGAAGTCGTGGCCGACCCGGAGATTCTAACGCGGGGCTTCGTCTACGTCGCTGAAAGCGACGAACTGATCGAAGGCGCAAAGGACCGCATGTGGCAGGTGTTACGCGGTCCCGGCGGCGCGACGTCGTCCGTTCGCAACAAGATCAAGGACACCCTCAGCCAGTACTGCTACAACCGCACCGGCCGGCGGCCCTTGATCTTCCCTCTCGTCCTGGAGGTCTAGTCTCGCTGCGGCGACGAGGCAGCTCCAGGCTGCCTCGTCGCACCCGTCTTTAATCGGCTGGCGCTTCGATCGTCACCGGCTCGTTCACCTTCGAGTATTCCGCGTCCATCAGCATGGTGATGCGCAGCTTCGCATCGCCCATGTTCGCGTCTTCAGGCAAGCCCATCACCCAGTCCAGCTGCATCTTCTGGCCGCGCGGTTGGAGCGTGGCCTTGCTTAACCAGACGTCGACGACCGGTTTCATGTCCTTCATCAGTTCCTGAAGCTGCTCGGGCGTCATCTCCTGACCCAGCATCGCGTCCCCCGTCAGCGCCTCGAGGTCCATCTTCGACGGGTCCATCGTGAAGCGTAGGTGGCTGACTTCCTCGCCGTTGAGCGTGGTGTCCTCGATCCACTCGACGTCCACCGCGTTCTCGAAGTCTTCGAGCATCTGGTCCGGTGTGATTCCGGTCGGCAGGGTTGAGAGGGCCTGGTCGCCCTCGGCCTTGGTCCATTCGTCCTGGCCCGGCATCTTGATCCATGCCGTTTTGCCGATCATCACCATTTCGATGCTGATGTCCTGCCCGGCCGCGCTCATGTCCATGTCCATGCGCATCTTGACGTTCTCCGGGTCGGTCATGTCCATCGCGCCCGTGCCTGCCAGGTTCATCTTGAAGTTCTCGATTTCCGCGGCCTCGTCGCCCAGCGCGTCCTTCGATGCGTCGTCCGCCGGCGCCATCGTCATGGTCATGTCGTAGGTGAACTCGGCGGTCTTGAACATCTCGCCCGCGCTGCTGTACAGGAGCGCGGCCTGCGGATCGGTCTTCGGGTCCGGCAGGGCCGGGGTGGGAGTCGCGGCCGGCGCCTCGGTCGCGGTCGGCTCAGCGGTAACGACCGCGGTCGCGGCGACCGTCGGCGCTTCGGTGGTGGCGGGCGGCAAGGGCGCGCACGCGCCGAGTGCCGCAACGATCAACAGCCCTGCAAAGATCAGGGCCACGCGCTTGGTGTGCATTCTGGCTCCTTTCAAAATTTAAGCGCAGTTCATCGCAAAAGGCGCAACTTTCACTTATTACGTTCCGCGAGCCTTTCAGGTTTCAAGTCGCACGTTACCACGAAGGATCGCAGAACCCAAGCGCCGCGGCGACTACGTTCTCCCTGTGTGGCGCTTTGGTTCTTGGTTCCTTTGTGATGACGTCCGCCCTTGTTTGACAACGGTCGCGCGGCGCGGCACAATAAGCGCAATCTGAACCGACGACGCTGAAGGAGACACATCCATGCCCGTGATGCGAACTGCCCTCATTGCGCTTTCCCGCAACAAGACATTGCAAGACATGATCGTTCGCGTGCCGGTCTCGCGCAAAATGGCGATGCGTTTCGTCGCGGGCGAGACGCTCGACGAGGCCGTCGAAGCCGTGCGCGGTCTCAACCGGCAGGGCATGATCGC
>JALOOB010000136.1 GCA_025454635.1 Anaerolineae bacterium | reverse complement strand
AGGCTGATAGCCAATGTCTCTCCGAACGCTTCGATATGCTTCCGGTAAGTTCGAGCGCATGCGCCGAACACCGTCTTTTGACGGCGGGAGTGTAGCATAGGTCGTGGAGGGTGTCAAACTGCGTGCTGCGCGGAGGTGGCGCGAGAAGCCGTAACCGCGACACAAAGAAGCAACTCCAAATGCAAGTGACAGAGTAGGCATTCTGAGCGGAGTTGCGCCGGTGCTGCGGGCGCAACGTAGTTGAAGAAGCCTGGCGAGGTCCGCATCCTTCGACTGCGCCCCGCAGGGGCTCAGCTCTGGATGCTTTGCCCCGCTAACATTTGGAGTTCCTAAACACAGAGTGGACGTCTCGACAGTTAAGACGTATGATAGTAGCCGTAGAAGTTGGCATTGCGCAGTGCGCGAAAATTCTCATAGTTATGGATCGAACTTCGCATTTTGACGCATAGCTTGTAATGTGATTTGTTACGTTGCGACGCTAAGTTGTAGAAGAATATGCGATATCAGGCGTAGGCGCGGCAAATAAGCTTGGCGGAGCTTTGTCCGACGTCAGTATGGCCTGTGATGGCGGTAGTGTGATACAGCAGTTGATTAATGGTGTCACCGAGCCTCTGGACCGCGCGCTCCACCCATCGCCTGGACAGAGGGTCGCTATCTCCAAACTTTCCCCCGCCGCAATCTGCATTGTTCGCGTTTCGGATCAGGCGATCCTCGACGTCAACGACGTATTCCTCGACTTGACCGGGCTTGCGCGCGTGGACGCAGTTGGCCGGCCCTGGCCGGAGGTCACGCAGCAGATCGACGCGCGCGGGCTTGGCTCGGCTTCCTGCGCGGACGCGGGCGAGGGCCTGCTGTCGGATGTGGAGGGCTCGTACGTTGCGCCCGACGGAACGCTGCGCGCGGTTGCTGCGACGCTCGTGCCCATGATGTCGGACGGTGAGCGCTGCATACTTGCCATTGCCCACGACATCACCGGCCGCAAACATGCGGAGGCGGCTCTTCAGGCGGACCGGGACGAACTGGCGCAGCGCGTTGCGGAGCGAACGGAAGAGCTGGCGCAGACGGTCGCGGTGCTGCAGGCGGAAGTGGATGAGCGACACCAGGCCGAGCGGCGGCTGGAAGCGACGAACGCGCAACTGCACGTCCTTGCGGCTCACCTGCAGAACCTGCGCGAGGAGGAGCGCAAGCAGGTGGCGCGCGAAATCCACGACGAACTCGGCCAGGAGCTTGCGGCGCTGAAGATGGATCTGACCCTGCTGATCCGCAAGATCACGCGCAGCCCGCAAGTGGACTGCGCGGAAATCGCCCGGGAGATGGCTGCTACGGCCAGCCTGGTCGATCGGGCGATTCAGACGATGCGCGGCATCTGCCTGGAGCTCCGGCCCGACGTGCTCGACAAGCTGGGCCTCTGCGAGGCGATGCGCTGGCAGGCGGACGAATACCGGCTGCGCACGGGCATCGCCTGTGACCTCAGCTTCACCCCGTCCGAAATCTCGTTGCCCGACGCCCAGGCCACCGCCCTGTTCCGGATTTTCCAGGAGGCTCTGACCAACGTCGCCCGACACGCCGGCGCGACAGGAGTCGTGGCGCGCTTGTCAGTGCGCGGGGAAGAGATCGCGCTTTCGATCGTCGACGATGGCCGCGGCATCACCGCGGCTGAGGTCGCCAGCGCGCGCTCGCTCGGTCTGTTGAGCATGCGCGAACGGGTGACTGCGCTGGGCGGGCGCTTCGCCGTCGCGGGCCTGCCGGGCCAGGGAACGAGCTTGTCGGCGACGATTCCTCTGCGCGGGGAGCCAGCCGGAACCGGGAGCGACCTGTGATACGCGTCTTCCTGGCCGACGATCACACGCTGGTGCGCCAGGGCATCAAGCGTATTCTTCAGGGCGAGCCGGACATGCAGGTCGTCGGCGAGGCTGCGGACTCGCTGGAGGTGCTGCGCGCAGTCGGCGCGATTCCGGTCGACGTGCTGGTGCTCGATCTCTCGATGCCGGGTCCGGGTGGGCTGGAAGTGCTGGCCGCGCTGCGCGAGCGGCGCTCGCGGCCGCAAGTGCTGGTCGTGAGCATGCACCCCGAGGGACGCTTTGCGATTCGCGCGCTCCGGCTCGGCGCGGCGGGCTACATGACCAAAGAGCGGGCCGCGGAGGAACTGGTCCAGGCGATTCGGCGCATCTGCGGCGGCGGCCGATACATCACGCCCGAAGTCGCCGATCTTCTCGCGTGCTGCCTCGATGTAGACTCGCTGCCCCACGAGAAGCTGTCGCAGCGTGAACTTAGCGTGTTTCACGGGCTCGCGTCGGGCCAGCGAGTGACGGAGATCGCTGCGGCGCTGGGGCTTACCGTCCCGACGGTGTACACCTATCGCGCGCGCATCTTCGAGAAGATGAATCTCAAGTCGACTGCAGAACTGGTGCGTTACGCAGCGAGCCATTCACTGCTGGATTAGCTCTGCGCTTTCTGCTGATAGGCTCTCCGCATAAATGCCAGTTCTGTCGTAATATTTCTGACAATAGTTCCACAAGTCCTACGGTTCACAGACCGTCCCCCCGTCGCTAGAATATGAATCAAACGATTTAAGCTCGGTTCCCGCGCGGCGTCATTGCCTGGGTGTCCTCTCCCTCCCGATAGAGGTCCTACCCTATGAGGGTCTACCTTGTCGAACCGTCTGCGCTGGTGCGCGAGCGGCTTCAAAGGATATTGTCGCAGCATCCCTCCGTGCAGGTGCTGGGCAGCTGCGACTGCGCGCAGGACGCGGAGAGCCACCTGAGGCGGCTGCGGCCCGACCTGGTCATCCTGGATCTGACCCTGCGGGAGGGTGACGGGTTCCAGCTGCTCAGGGCCATCAACCGGTGGTCCTGTCAGCCAGAGGTGCTGATCCTCACCAATGACACGGGGGCGCCGTTCCGCCAGGCGGCTCAGCGCCTCGGCGTCAGGCACTTTTTCGACAAAGCCTTTGAGTTCGAGCAGGCCATGGATGCGCTCAGCCTGCTGTTCGGAGACTGCGCTCGTCGGGGCGAGGCGCAGTCCAGAGTGGACGCGTAATCGCGCGCATCCCCGTCGATTGTCATCTTCTCGCAGCTAGAAAGGCCGGGACGCGATATGCAGAAGTTCAAAGCTCTCCTCTTCCGTACGTGCCCGAAGAGTGGGCGCATCGTCGGCATCCGGGACCCGAAGCAACTGCCGCTGCTGCTGTTTCCGCTCGTCGGATTTCTGGCGCTGGTGTGGTACGCAGTGCGCGTGCTGCCCAAGCCGAGCCGGGCAGCATACCCGTGCCAGCAGGTCGCCGCGCCTCTGGCGGGCAGTTTCCTTATCTGGCTGACGGGTATGGCCGGCGCGGGGATCGCGCTTCGGGCGGCCGGCGTCCGCCTGCGCCAGGCGCGCTACGTGACCGCCGCGCTGGCTTTGCTTGTGGCCGTGGCCGGAATCGGCGCGGCCGTTCTGAGCCAGAACGCTCCCGCGCGCGCGATGCCGCTGCAAGCCTACACGCCGCACCCGGTCAACAGCCCGATCGGCGTCGCGAAGGGGCTGATGCCCGGCCGCGTGACCTGGGCGCACGATCCGCTCGTGACGACCTGGAACGGCACGACGACCGCGGTCGGCCAGCGCTGGTATGACCTCGTAAATCAATCACGCGCTTCCAGCTTGATGGACTGGGCGCTCACCGGTTACGCGAACACGGGGACCGCTTCGCAGGCCTGGAACGCGATCTTCCAGAACTTCAACAGCGGGCCGGGCTATCAGCCGGGCGAGAAGATCTTCATCAAGATCAACCTGACCACATCGAACTCTAACGCGTGCGCGGATGCCAATTACAACTGGAACCTGCCGCCGCTGTCGGGCTGCGGTGGGGTGTCCTGGACGAACATCGGCAACTCGCCGCAGCTCATGTATGCGCTGCTGAATCAACTGGTCAATGTGGTCGGCGTGGCGCAGTCCGATATCTCCATCGGCGACTCGACCGGCCTGTGGGTCAACGAACTCTACAACTTCCTCCAGCCCACTTTCCCCAACGTGAAGTATGTCGACGCGCGGGGCACGCTGGGCCGCACGCTCACGACTCGCAGTAACGTGCCGCTCTACTGGAGCGCGCCGTCGAGCGAGACGTCGGGCAAGAGCCAGGACTACCTGCTACAGGCCGCGGTGGACGCCAAGTACCACATCAACTTCTCCATTCTAAAAGCGCACGAGCGCAACGGCATCACCGTCGCGGCGAAGAACCACTTCGGCTCTCTGAGCGGCGGCAACAACGACGTGCGCAAGCCCACCACGACCGGCTACTACAACATTCATCTGCGGCTGCCGCTCGAAACCGACGCCGCGGCCTGGCCACAGCGCGCATCGATGGGACAGTACCGGCCCCTCGTCGATCTGAACGGGCACCAGGGCATGGGCGGCAAGACCGTTCTCTACCTGGTCGATGCGATCTACGGCGGCAAGGGCTGGGCGGGCGTGCCGTCCAAGTGGGCGATGGCGCCGTTCAACAACAACTGGCCGGGCAGCCTCTTCCTCTCGATGGACGAGGTCGCAGTGGACTCGGTCGCGTTCGACTTCCTGAGCCAGCAGTGGCCAGACCTGGCGCTGGGCAACGAGGGCGTGCAGGACTACCTGCACGAGATGGCCCTTGCCAATAATCCACCCTCCGGCACGTTCTACGACCCGGAGCGCGACGGCACGCGCATGACCAGCCAGGGCGTTCACGAACACTGGAACAATCCGACCGACAAGAAGTACTCGCGCAACCTCGGCTCGGGCAGCGGCATCGAGCTGCTCTACTTCAACGCACCGCCGCCGCAGCCGACCGCGACGCCGACGAACACGACTGTTCCGCCCACGGCCACATGGACGCCGACGAACACGGCTGTGCCGCCAACCGCGACGCCGACGAATACGGCGATCCCACCCACGGCCACGTGGACGCCGACCAATACGGTCGTGCCGCCGACTGCGACGTGGACGAACACGCCCGTTGTGTCGACGCCGACGCACACCCCGACCTACACCGCAGTGCCGCCCACGGCCACCTGGACGCACACGCCTGTGCCGCCGACGCCGACGGACACGCCCGCGCCGCCCACTGTCACGCCGACTCCCGCCGTTTGCGCCGGCAAGACGGTCCTCTTCGTCGGGAGTTCCGTGCCGCTCGAAGCGCGTGACCAGGCGCTCGTGGACCGCCTGGCCGGGCAAGGGCACTCGGTCGTGGTTCGCAGCCAGAGCGACGCGCAGACGGCGGACGCGGACGGCAAGGACCTTGTCATCGTCTCGGACTCGGTCACGTCCAGCAATATCAGCACAAAGTTCCGGGATGTCGCCCAACCCGTGCTAAACTGGGAGCCCTCGCTGTACGACGACATGATGATGGCCGGGGCAACGTTCGGGACGGACTTCGGCGACCAGAGCGGGCAGACGGCCCTGACGATCCTGGACGCGGCGCACCCTCTGGCCGCCGGGTTGACCGGTTCGCCGCAGACAACGAATAACGCGCAGCTCTACTTCTGGGCCGCGCCGGCCGCGAGCGCGCACAAGGTCGCCAGTATCGCGGGAGACTCCGCGCGTGTCGCCATTTTTGCCTACGAGGCGGGCGATGTCATGGTAGGCATGAACGCGCCGGGCCGCCGCGCGGGCTTCTTCAACGGCTACGGCGCCGACTTCACCGCGAACGGCTGGGCCCTGTTTGACGCCGCGACGATCTGGGCGATGAACTGCCTAGCGCCGACGCCGACGCCGGTCCCGCCGACGCCGACGCCGGTCCCGCCGACCTCGACCTGGACGCCGACGAACACGGCCGTTCCGCCGACCTCGACGTGGACGCCGACGAACACGGCCGTTCCGCCGACCGCGACCTGGACGCCGACGAACACGGCCGTTCCGCCGACCTCGACGTGGACGCCGACGAACACGGCCGTCCCGCCGACCGCAACGAATACCGCGACCCCGGTCGCAGGCTCCGCCAACGTGCTTCGCGCTGAACTGTCGCCCGTGATCGACGGCGTCGTCGATGGCATCTGGGGCAGCGCAGCGGCGTACGCGATTCAGAACGCGACAGTGGGGAGCGCGCCCGCCGCGTCTGACCTGTCCGCCAGCTACAGGACGCTCTGGAACGGGACGAACCTGTATGTCCTCGTCCAGGTGACGGACGAGACGCTGATCAACGACAGCGGCGCGACGTGGTATGCGGATGACGGCGTCGAGATTTTCATCGACGGCGACAACAGCCGCGGCTCCACTTATGACGGCGTGAACGACTTCCAGCTGGGCGTGCGCTGGAACGATGGCGCGATCATCCGGGGGAGCAACTCCGCGCCGGTTCCCGCGGGCGCGCAGGCGAGCATCGCGGCGGTGACCGGCGGGTATGTGGTCGAGATGCTGCTCCCGCTCGGCCAGGTGGGCATCAACCCAACCGCAGGGACGAAGTTCGGCCTCGAAGCGCAGGTCAACGACGACGACGACGGCGCGGACCGGGACACCAAGCTCGCCTGGGTGTCGACGAACGACAACACGTGGCAGTACCCGTATATGTTCGGCGAAGGCGTGTTGAGCGGGGTCTACGCGGCCACGCCGACGCCCGGCCCAACGGCAACGCCGACGAATACGCCCGTTCCGCCCACTGCCACACCCACGCGGACCAACACGCCGGTTCCGCCGACCGCCACGCCCACGCGGACCAACACGCCGGTTCCGCCCACGGCCACGCCGACACGGACGCCGTCGCCCACGCCGACCGGCCTGCCCGCGCCGTGGCAGAGCCGGGACATCGGCTCGGTCGGCATCGCCGGCTCGGCCACCTACGGCAATTCGCGCTACACGGTGGTCGGCTCCGGCGCGGACATCTGGGGCACGGCGGACCAGTTCCGCTTCATGTACCAGTCGCTCTCAGGGAACGGCACGATCACCGCGAAGGTGTACTCCCAGACGAACTCCAACGGCTGGGCGAAGGCGGGCGTCATGATCCGCGAGTCGCTGAACGCGAACTCGAAGCACGCGATGGCGATCCTTTCGCCATCGAACGGCGTGCGCTTCCAGTACCGCTCTTCGACGGGCGGCTCGTCCACGGACGTGAGCGGCGGCAGCGGGACCGCGCCCGTGTGGCTGCGAATCACGCGCTCAGGCAACACCTTCACGGCCTACCGGTCGGCGGACGGCGCATCGTGGACGCAGATCGGCAGCCGGTCGATCACCATGGCGACCAACGTCTATGTTGGCCTTGCGGTCACGTCGCACACGAACTCGGCTTCCAGCACTGCCGTGTTCTGCACCAACTACCCAACCGCGGGCGCCTGCCCGTAAGGAGCAAACCCTGGCACGGCAACCGCCAGATGGGGCGAATTAGGAGTGCAGCCAGGCGTCGCAAGGCGCCTGGCGCGTTCTGTTGTATGCGCCCGGGGCCACGGAGAGACAAAATGCGTGAGTGGATGAAGCAGCAATTCTTCAAGACCTGCCCGAAGTCAGGTCGCGTTGTCGGCCTTAAGCGCGCGGATCAGTTGCCCGCGCTCCTGCTGCCCCTCGTCGGGTTGATCGCGCTGCTGTGGTACGTGGTGCGGGTCGTGCCGAAGCCGAGCCGCGCGGCGTATCCCTGCCAGCAGGTCGCGCGGCCTCTCGCGGGCAGCTTCCTCGTGTGGATGTTCGGCATCACCGGCGCGACGCTCGCGTTCCGGCACGCCGGCGCGCGGCTCCGGCAGGCGCGCTACCTCTCCGCGGGGTTGGCCGTTCTCGTCGGGATTGCCGGCGTGAGCTGGGCTGTCCTCAGCGCCGGCGGACCCGCGCAGGCTGCGCCGCGCGCGGAGACGGTCGCCTACACCCCTCACCCCGCCAACCAGCCGATCGGCGTGGCGAAGGGCCTCATGCCCGGTCGCGTGGTGTGGACGCACGACCCGCAGGTGACGACTTGGGACGGGTCGACGACGAGCGTGAACAATCGTTGGTACGACAAGGTCGACCAGGGGCGCGCGAACGAGCTGGTGAGCACCGCGCTGAATGGCTACGCGGACACGACGTCGACGGGCGCCGCGTGGGATGCCATCTTCCGCAACTTCAACGATGGCGCGCCCTATCAGCCGGGCGAGAAGTTTTTCATCAAGGTTAATCTGACGACGTCCAATTCGGACGGCTGCGCGGACGCGAATTACAACTGGACGATTGGGTCGAGCTGTGGCGGGGTCTCGTGGACCTCCATCGGCAACTCACCGCAGCTCATCAACGCGCTGCTGGACCAATTGGTGAATGTGGTGGGCGTTAATCCCGCTGACATCAGCATCGGCGATCCCACCGGGCTGTGGGTTAACGAGTTGTACAACAAGATTAGGCCGAACTTCCCCGACGTCGTCTTTCTCGATGCGCGGGGCACGGCAGGGTCCGGCCGCACCGCTGCCGCCCGCAGCAATGTCCGGCTCTACTGGAGCGCGCCCGCCGGCGAAACTTCCGGCAAGAAGCTCGATTACGTCCA
>JALOOB010000455.1 GCA_025454635.1 Anaerolineae bacterium | reverse complement strand
GGGCGACGGCGGCGGTAGTCGGGGACGGGCAGCCCCTCGGCCTCCTTTGACTTGCGGTACAGCTCCCACGGGATGCCGAGCACGACGGGGCCTTGCGGCCGGAAGAAGTGATTGGGCATCCAGACGCCGCCCGCGGTCATCGCGCCCCCCAGCATGGAGCCGGCTTCGATGACCGAAACGCTGACGCCTGCGCGGGCGGCCTGGAGCGCGGCGATGTGGCCGGCGGTGCCGCCGCCCGCGACCAGCACGTCGACGGTCTCGGACAGGCGCTTCACGTTGCGATCTCCGATCGCACCACGCGGATCTTGCTGCCGCCGCTTGCGTCGGCAAGATGGCACGCGACCTGGTGGCCCGGATAGATGTCGCGCAGCGCGGGCAGCTCGACCTTGCAGCGGTCGAACGCAAGCGGGCAGCGCGGGTGAAAGACGCAGCCGGGGGGAGGCTTGGCGGGACTGGGCGGCTCGCCGGAGAGGATGAAGCGCTGGCGCTGGCGCTCCAGCTTCGGGTGCGGAATCGGCACCGCGGAGGCGAGCGACTGCGTGTAGGGGTGGAGGGGGTCCGCGAAGAGGGTGCGGCGGTCGGTCAGCTCGACGATGTGGCCGAGGTACATCACGGCGATGCGCCGGGAGATGTGCTTGACCATGCTCAGGTCGTGGGCGATGAACAGGTAGGCAAGGCCGAGCCGCTCCTGGAGGTCCTGCAGGAGGTTGACGACCTGCGCCTGGATGGAGACGTCGAGCGCGGAGATCGGCTCGTCGCAGACGATGAAGTCGGGGTTGAGCGAGAGGGCGCGCGCGATCATGATGCGCTGGCGCTGGCCGCCGGAGAACTCGTGCGGGAAGCGGCGCATGTAGGCCGGGTTCAGGCCGACGAGCTGGAGCAACTCGGCCACGCGGTCGCGCAACTCATCCCCGCGCTGGATGCCGTGGATGACGAGCGGCTCGCCGACAATCTTGCCGACGGGGTGGCGCGGGTTGAGCGACGCGTAGGGGTCCTGGAAGATCATCTGCATCCGCGTGCGAAGCTTGCTCAGTTCGTCGCGCTTGAGGCCGGTCAGCTCCGTATCGTTGAGATAGACGCGGCCGGCCGTGGGGGCGAGCAGTTGGAGGATGGCGCGGCCCGCGGTGGATTTGCCGCAGCCGCTCTCGCCCACAAGGCCGACGGTCTCGCCGCAGCCGACGTCGAATGTGATGCCATCGACCGCTTTCACGACCTTCGCGCCGCGGCTCAGGAATCCGCCGCCAACGACGAAATGCTTCTTGAGGTCCACCACCCGGATGAGCGGCGCCGCTGCGCCACGGGCCATTGGCTCAGGCTGCATGGGGGCCTCCTTTGGCGAGGTCGTAGTAACAGGCGGTGAAGTGGCCCAGCCCGACCTGGCGCAGTTCAGGGATAGCCTCCCAGCACGGCTCGAACGCGTGCGGGCAGCGCGGGGCGAACGGGCAGTGGGCCAGTGGCGCCATGAGGTCGGGCGCGGCGCCCTCGATGCCCACGAGGCGGCGGTCGTCGTCCGCGTCGAGCCGGGGCAGCGCGCCGAGCAGGCCGATCGTGTAGGGATGGGCCGGCGTGTCGTACACCTCGTCGAGGGGGCCGACCTCCGCGACCCGGCCGCCGTACATGATGAGCACGCGGTGGGCCAGGCCGGCCACCACGCCGAGATCGTGCGTGATCCAGATGACCGCGGTGTCGAGTTCCTTGCGCAGCCGCTTGAAAAGGTCGACCACCTGCGCCTGCACCGTGACATCAAGAGCGGTGGTTGGCTCGTCCGCGATGATGATTTGCGGCGCGCAGGCGATGGCAATGGCGATCATGACGCGCTGGCGCATGCCGCCGGAGAACTGGAACGGGTACGCGTCGTAGCGCAGCTCGGGGTCGGGGATGCCGACGTTGGTCAGCAGTTGGATGGTGCGCTGCCGCGCGGCGTCGCGGCTTGCGCCGGTGTGCTTGACGATCGACTCGGAGATTTGCTCGCCGATCTTGATGAGCGGGTTGAGCGACGAGATGGGGTCTTGAAAGACGAAGCCGATCTGCCCGCCGCGCACGTCGCGGAGTTCGCGCGGCGAGAGCTTGAGCAGGTCGGTCGTCTGCCCGCCACACGTGAACCGGGCCGTGCCGGACTCGACCTTGCCCGGCGGCGAGGCGATCAGGCCGAGGATGGACATGACCGTGACGCTCTTGCCGCTGCCGCTCTCGCCGACGATGGCGAGGGTTTCGCCCTCGTCGAGGTCGAAGCTGACGCCGTTGACCGCGTGCGCCACGCCGTCGACCGTATAGAACTTCGTGACGAGGTCTCTGACTTCGAGGATGCGCGCCATGGGACCCCTCCTCCTACCGTCGCGAGCGCCGGAGGCGCGGGTCGAGCACGTTGCGCAGCCAGTCGCCGACGAGGTTCATGGCGAGCGACGTGATCATGATCGCCAGGCCGGGGAAGATGGCGATCCACGGGTAGCTGGTGAGGTATTTGCGCGCCATGGAGAGCATGTTGCCCCAACTCGGCACGTCGGGCGGAACGCTCAGGCCGAGGAAACCAAGGCCGGCCTCATAGAAGATCATGGCGGACATCTCGAAGGTCGCGAGGGTGATGAGCGGGCCGATCAGGTTGGGCGTGATGTGGTCGAAGAGGATGCGATGCCAGCTCGCGCCCGCGGAGACGGCGGACTCGACGTAGGGCGACTTGGAGATGCGGAGCACCTCGCCGCGGGTGACGCGCGCGAAGATGGGCGAGTCGGTGATGCCGAAAATCAG
>JALOOB010000454.1 GCA_025454635.1 Anaerolineae bacterium | reverse complement strand
TGCTCGACGCTGAACGCGGCCTCGTCGATCGCCGCTTTTGGCAATCGAAGCGCCGGGCTGTTGCCCCACTTGCGGATCACGGCTTTCATGGCGGGCTCCACCGAGAATGTATCTACATTGTAGACACATTAACGACTGAACTCAAGGTCGTCCCGCGTCCCACGGGCTTGGCGGTGGAGTTCGTCCGGCTCGCGTTGCATCCGCGATCCGGCCATCCTTCGGAGCGACGTTAAATCGCTCCGAAGGAGCGCCAGCTCCGCTGGAGCGGAGCGGCGTCCAACCGGAAGTCCCCCGGACTTCCGGTTGTCGAACCGGCGGCTTCTCTCACACCACCACCGCCATAAAGGCAAAGGGCCCGCGAGGGGCCCCTTGGCTTTCTGGTGGAGGCGGCGGGAATCGAACCCGCGTCCGCAAGTCCTCTGCAGGCAGTTCTACATACTTAGCCTGGTCGCGGCGAAGTGGCCCCGCCGGACGCGATTTCATGTGAATGACCCTGCTCTAGCTTGCGCCAGCCGCCCCATGAACAAGACGGTGCAGGGCTCGCGGGTGTTTAAGCCGCGAGAGCGAAACGTTCGTCGTTCGCGTTTATTGCGTTCCAGCTGGATTTACGAGGGAACTGGTCCTCGGTATGCCCTGCGCTGCTTCGCAACCCACGTCGAGACCAGGTCGCCCCCGGTATCCGGTGAATCGTGAAACTGCTCGATTATCCCATACCTGAGGTCGCGACCAGGTAGTTCAAGACCTCGCGCGGGTGGATGATCACGGCGTCGGCGCGCCACTGCGCCGGATCGCCTTCCTCGCCCAGGTAGCCGTACGCGGCGGCCAGGGAGGGCATGCCGGCGGCGCGTGCCGCCTCCACGTCGCGCAGGTCGTCGCCCACGTAGATGCAGGCCCCGGGCGGCAGTGCCAGCATGCGCGCGGCGTGGAGCAGGGGATCCGGATGCGGCTTGGGGCGCGATGCCGTGTCGCCGCCGACGATGCAGCCCGCGCGCGTGTCGAGGCCCAGCGCTCGCAGCAGGGGAAAGGTGAACCGCTCCTGCTTGTTCGTCACGATTCCCCACGGCACGCCGCGGTCGTCCAGCGTGCCGAGCATCTCCTCGATGCCGTCGAACAGGCAGGTGTGGCGGCAGATGTTCTGTTCGTACAGCTGGAGGAAGCGGGTCTTGAGCGACTCGTAGCGGGCGTCCTCGGGCCCGATGCCGAGCCCGGCCTTGAGCATGCCGCGCGCGCCGGAGGACGTGAGCGGCCGCGAGACCTCGAGCGGGACGGGCGGCGCCCCGAGCTCGGCCAGCAGGAGGTTGAGCGCGCCGCCGAGGTCGGGCGCGGTGTCGGCGAGGGTGCCGTCGAGGTCGAACAGGACCGCGCGGACGGACGTCATGCCGCCGGCTTGAACGCGTGGACGAGGTAGTTCACGTCGGCGTCGCGTCCCAGGCTCGCCACTCGCGTAACCGGGTTGTACGTCATCCCGGCGATGTCGCGCACCTCGAGGCCGGCGGCGCGGCACCAGCGGGCGAGCTCGGCCGGCTTGATGAACCGCGCGTAGTCGTGGGTGCCCTTCGGCAGCAGGCCGAGGACGTACTCGGCCCCGACGACCGCGAGGAGGTAGGCCTTGGGGTTGCGATTGATGGTGGAGAAGAACACGTGCCCGCCGGGCCGTACGAGCGCGGCGCATGCCGCGACCGTGCTCCCGGGGGCCGGGACGTGCTCGAGCAACTCCATGCACGTCGCGACGTCGTACGTGCCGGGCTCGCGTGCCGCGAGATCCTCCGCGGCGATGCGTTCGTATTCGACCGCGACCTGCGACTCTAGGCGATGCAGCGCGGCGACCCGGAGCGGCTTTTCGGAGAGGTCGATGCCCTTGACGGTAGCACCCTGGCGAGCCATGGCCTCCGCCAGGATGCCGCCGCCGCAGCCGACGTCGACGGCGCGCTTGCCGGGCAGCGCGGCGATCGAGTCGATCCACGCGAGGCGCAGCGGGTTGATGTCGTGCAGCGGCCGGAATTCCCCCTGCGTGTCCCACCACCGGTGGGCGAGGTCGCCGAACTTGGCGAGCTCGTGCGGGTCGGCGTTGGCGTAGGTATCGGTCATCTTCGTTGCGACTGGGGCACGGCCGGTTTCGTTCCGGCCGCGCCAAAGAGAAAAGCCCCGCCGAGGCGGGGCTTTTCAGGAGCGACGCGGGCTTACTTGCCGGTGCGCGTACCGACCACCTCGATTTCCACGCGACGGTTCTTCGCGCGGCCCTCGGCGGTGCGGTTGTCCGCGATCGGCTGGGTCAGACCCTTGCCTTCGGTGTAGATGCGGTTCGGCTCGACGCCCTTGCTCACGAGGTGGGCCTTGACGGCCTCGGCGCGGCGCACGGACAGCTTCTGGTTGTACTCCTTGGAGCCGATGCTGTCGGTGTGACCGATGGCGATGATCACCTCGAGGTTGACGGCCTTCAGCTTGCCCACCAGGTCATCCAGCTTCGCCTTGCCTTCCGGCTTCAGCACGGCCTTGTCGAAGTCGAAGAAGACGTCGGCGGCCAGCGTGACCTTCTCGGTGACGGGCTTGGGCGGGACCGGCGCGGGCTTCGGTGCGGGCGCAGGCGCGGGCGCGGGCGGCGCGACGCGCGGAGCCGGCGGCTCGCAACGCTCCTTCGGCAGCAGGTCCTTGTCGCACTCGCAGTTGGCCAGTGCGGGCGTCCAGAAGCCGGTGCGCCAGCACAGGTTGTACGGATCCTTGACGATCGCGTTGCGCGTGTCGGTCACGTAGGCATTCGGCGTGCCGGTGGGAGCGCTCGGCGTCGCGCACGCGCCCACGAACAGGGCCGCGGCGACGACGGTGAATCTTTGCTTGTTGGTGATCTGCATGCTTTCCCCTTTTTTCAGTAACCCGGGCGTCCACCCCTACGAGCCGCGCCCCTTCTTTCGGAGGGCGCGACGGGCGAGGCAGTGCGACCCCGCCCTTGCACCTGCACGCATCGTCCCACCGCAACGCTCCCGGGAGCATATCGGCTGTCCGACGCTACGCGCCGGATTATGCCAGAAACACCCGCGGGCACGCACGTCAACCAACTGTCACGTATCGGGAAGGCAAAAAAAAAGCCCCGCCGAAGCAGGGCTTTTCCGAAGGATGTTGCGGCTACTTGTTGACCGAGCGGGTGCCGACGATTTCCACTTCCACGCGGCGGTTGGGCTGGTTGCAGGCCACGTAGTCCGCCCAGGACTTGAAGTCG
>JALOOB010000453.1 GCA_025454635.1 Anaerolineae bacterium | reverse complement strand
GGATATCGAGCGCGTGTTGCAGAAGTATTACAGCGCGTCGATGGGCGACATCCGCATCAAGGAGTTGGCGGAAGTCGCGATGCCGGTTGTTCATCGCTACCACTTGCGCCTGCCGTCCAATTTCGGGCTGCTGTTGCAAACGCTGGGAATGATGCAGGGAATCGCGCTCACCCTTGACCCTGGTTTTGATGTTTGGGAGTTCTCTGAGCCGACCATCCGCCGGGTGATGTGGCGGCTGGCGCTGCCAAAGCGCGACTGGGGCCAAAAGCTGCTCCTCCAAGGACGGGAGTGGAATGACCTGATAACAGGTCTGCCCCGCACCGGGAACCGGCTGCTCGAAAAAGCCGAGCGGGGCGAGGCGCTTCAGTTCGGCCTGAAAGACACCAACCTGATCCTGAGCCAGCTGGATCGCCTGGTGACCCGTCTGGCGCTGACTCTGCTGCTTGCCGCCCTGACCATCAGTCTCGCGCTCCTCATGGCGTTTACGGAAGCGAGCACGCTGTTCCAGATGCCGGTGGCGATGGGCTTCGCCATGACGATCGGTCTGAGCCTGTGGCTGTTTATTTCAATCCTAAGGGGCACACGCTAGCTGAGGCGGCAATCGAGGGTCAGCAGTGTCGGGGGTAGCTCCACCGGCCGCGCGGCGTGATGACGCTCGGCGCGCACAAGCACCGGGCCGTCACGTACGCTTTCGGCTTTCCGCCTGAGCGCATGCGCGGGATGCCGTGAAGCGCCCCGCTCCTCGCCGGCGACGGTCGGGGCGTCCTCGCGATCGTTAATCATTCGAGCCCGCGTAAGCTGGCGTGGCTTCTACCTCGTTCACCTCGGCCTTGAGCCGGTCAACCATACAAGGATTTGACCCAAACAGGACGGTCGCAGCCTGGCTGATCATGTTCCTTCTGACCGCGCGCAAACTGAATGGGATTCCTGGGCGGTGGACACGATGTTGTAAGGTGGGCGATCGCGGGCGATAATGGGCGCAGGAGGATGATCTCTTATGTCGGACTGCTTCGACGACACCCTGCTAAACGTGAAGCACCCAGCCGCGCGGGGCGTGTCGGCAGCGTACTTCCACCAGGTCGGCGCGATCATCGCTGAGGCAGCCGCTCCCGACCTGCCATCATCGTCGACTGCAGAAGCGAGGTTCTTGTGAGCGAACAACGACCCAACCTGGAGCAGATCCGCTCCGCGCATCGCCCAACTCAGGTCCACACCCTCTTCGTCGGCGAATCCCCGCCGGCCAACGGCGCCTTCTTCTACCTCGGCAACTCCAATCTCAGCCGCTACACCGCCGACGCCTTCGCCTCGGTCTACGGTCCCTATCCCTCTTCGAACGCCTTCCTCGCCGACTTCCGCCGGCGCGGCTGCTACCTGGTCGACCTCTGCCCTGATCCTGTTAACCACGTCGCCAAGCCCGCGCGGCGCGCCGCCCATCGCGCTGGAATCCCCGGCCTCGCTGCTGCGCGGCGCGAGCTGCGCCCGGGGCGGATCGTCGTCGTGATGAAAGCCATTGAAGACGCGGTCCTCGCCGCGCGCGAGAAGGCAGAACTCACGGCCGTGCCCCTCGCCGCCCTCCCATTCCCCGCGCAGAGCAACCAGCTGCGGTATGTGGAAGGGCTCACCGCAGGCGCGCCAGCTCAGGCAGGCCGCGCTCCAGGTTGAGAAGGTTGCGGACGCGGTCGCGCGTCAAACTCAACCGCTGTTCCAAGCTCGCTAACTGCCCCGCAAGCGCGGCCAAATCGTCGCCGATTGCAGCTAGGCGCGCCTCCCGCTCGGCAATCTGGCGGGGGATCGCGCGACTGCCGATGAACCAACGACGGTAATGTCGGGGGTCCAGATGGCTGCTGGAGAACTGGCGGCGCACGAAACACTCTCGTGTCACGGCCTGCCGGTGGTCGCGTAGTTCTTCCAGCGTGTCGCACTTGACGTAACCCCCCAGCAGCAGATCAACGTAGGCGCGGGCGACCGGGTGGTCTGTCTGCACCTCGGCGGCCAACCGGTCGCTTCCAGGATGGCGGATTTCGCCGCCGCGGGCGGCGGCCAAAATGCGTTCGCCGTCGGGCAGGCCAACCCCGTGCAGGTCGTCCTTGAAGCGGCGGGCCCGGTAGATGCGCATGGCTGCGTCGCAGTGCTGCGGGGGCACGAGCAGGTGGAAGCGCGCGGGCCCCAACACACCTTCGACCGCGTCCTGCCACGCCTCATCGGCCACGTCGAGCGCCTGGCATAGGTAGATAAGTTCATCCGCAGACAGGCCCAGTTCCGCGCGCAACAGACGGCGGAGCCGGGCTGCGAACGGGGCTTCGGCTTCATAGGAGGCGTCCCGGTCACCAGTACGGAGCTGCGCGATTTCTCGCTGAAGGCGCTCCCCTTCCTCACGCAGGTTGCGCACTTTTTCCACCAGGAGCGCGCGACGGTCCGCGTAGGTCTGGCCGAGTGCGGTCAGGACGGGTTGGACCTCGGCGGCGGACCTGACAGGTTTCACAAAGCCTGTTGGGTCCGCAGCCGAGGCAATGAATGCCTCCACCTCCGACTGCACGGACTCACCGGCAGCGAGGAGCAGGCCGCGCAATGCGGTTATCGTGTTCGCTTCGGCTTCCAATGCACTCGCCACGTCGGTTTCGCGGCGATGTAACGCTGCAAGGTCGGCTTCAGCTGAGGCAACGACTCCGGCAAGCTCGGCCTGCCGGGCAGCGGTGCGGTCGGTTTGGAGCGCAATCTGGGCCTGCAGTAGCGTATCTTGCGTGAGCTTGAGGCTTTCGGCCAGCC
>JALOOB010000452.1 GCA_025454635.1 Anaerolineae bacterium | reverse complement strand
ACACGGGCAAGGAGTAAGGCTTCGTCTCCCACGTCCGCCGCTGTGTGCCGTTGCGGATCGACCACCGTCGGCTCCCGGGCGGCCGACCCGTATCCGCGCGTGAGAAAAACCGGGTTATGACCATGGGCCTGGAGGTGACGTGCGATCCAGAGTGACAATGGTGTCTTGCCTGTGCCACCTGCCGTGAAGTTTCCGATGCAGATGATCGGAACAGTGCAGACATGCTCCGGCGCACGTCCCATACGTCGAGCGGAAAGGAAGCCGTAAACCTTGGAGACGGGCACCAGCAAACGCGCGGCCGGCGACGGGCTAGCCGCGTACCACCACGATGGCTCACGATGAGGCACGCCGCAGTCCCTCGACCGGCGCATCAGCTGGCATCTCGGCGCTCTCTTCGTGCGCGGAGGGCGGCGGCACCGACCGCGGCGGCAACAGTGGCAGGAGTGCCGCCAGCGACTTCTCGAGCGCCCCGCCCATCTCCTGAAGCACCCCTTCCGCAGCGCGCAGCGCACTTTCTCGCGCCGGCCTTTCCCTCAGCAATCGCAATGCCCCCACGGCCAACTCTTGCGCATCGCGGACCTCCGCGACTGCACCGGCGTTCTGAAGTTGTCCGTAAATATCCGCGAAGTTCTGGCGGTGCGGTCCGCTCATGACGGCGCAGCCGAGCCGGATGGCTTCGATGGGGTTCTGCCCCCCATGTGGTACGAGCGAACCGCCCAGGAACACGACCTTTCCGAGCGAATAGAAAACTCCCAATTCGCCGATCGTGTCGGCGAGGTAGATATCAGTCGAGGGTTCGGGATCTGTCCGCGTTGACCGCCGGGCGATGATGAACCCGTCGGCGGCAAGTTCCGCTGTAAGCTGTTCACCGCGGCTCGGGTGCCGCGGCGCGATGATGGTCAAGAGATCAGGGATGTGCTCGCGGATGATACGGTGAGCGTTGGCGACAATCAGTTCCTCGCCGTCATGCGTGCTCGCCGCGACGAGAAGCGGACGATCTCCGATGAGGCGCTGCATCCGCGCCAGCTCCAGCCGGTCCACCGGTGGAGCCGGAGCATCAACCTTTAGGTTGCCGGCATTCATAGTCTTGGGCGCGCCAAGGAGCGAAAAATGGCGCGCAAGCTGAGAGTTCTGTGCCAGCACGATGTTGAAGCGGCCGAACAGCTGCTTGGCGATACGGCGCCGTCGCCTCCATCGGCGGCTGCTGCGATGAGACATGCGCGCGTTGACGAGCGCCATGGGCGCACCGCGGTCCGCCGTCGCGAGTACGAGATTGGGCCAGATGTCGCTTTCGGTGAAGACGGCGAGGTCCGGTTTCCAATGATCGAGGAAGGCACGAACCGTCTGCGGCGTGTCGATCGGTGCATATTGGTGAAAGGATCGATCGGGAAGTCGCGACGCTGCGATTGCAGCGGAAGTGACCGTGCCTGTCGTGACGAGAACATTGAGATCGGGCCTAACTTCGACGAGCCGTTCGATCAGCGGCAGCACCGCATTGAACTCGCCAACGCTTGCCGCATGCACCCATGCGAGCGGCCCAACTGGCCGGGGTCGGCTGGCAACGCCCAGCCGCTCGGGTCTGCGCGCAGCATCTTCCTTGCCGCGGCGGGCGCGGTGATCGAGTGCGAGCGGGGCGAGCGGAGCAAGGGTCCGGGTCAGGGCCCGGTATGTCCTCAACGCCAGACCAGGCCTCGCCGGTGGGATCGAGGAATCGGCAGCTCTGGGTGTCGCGAGCGACAGATCGGCTCCAGCGAGTTCGTAAGCGCGCCGCGTGACGGCGTTAAGATCGCGTTCCACCTTCTGCCGGAGCATTTCCAATGTCTGCGCACTCGCATCGCGCGGTACGAAGATGGGATCTCCGTAGACGAACGCGAGTTTCGAATATGGGAGGTTGATGGTCATCCGGCTCCACGTATCGAGAACCTTGAACCGCGAAGTAGCAGCCGCGAGTGGAACGATCGGGCGGCCGCTCATCCGGGCAAGCGTGATGATGCCTTCACCGCAGCGGCGCGCGGGTCCGGGCGGAACGTCGGCCGTCATCACAAACGACTTACCTTGCGCAAGACACTGCAATGCTCCCCGCAGTGCACTTGCGCCGCCGCGATCTTTCTTGCGTCCAGCCGAACCGGCTCCGCGAACCAGTTCCACGCCCAGGGACTCCATCGTCGTGCCGATCAATTCGGCGTCGCGATGGCGCGCCACCATGGCCGCGACCGGCACGTCGGGCCGGTAAGAACCTGCCATCATGAACTGCCCGTGCCACAGGGCGACGATGCAAGGATGGTCGGTGCGTAATCTATCGAGAATGTTGGGGGGCTCGGCGACGATGTCGGACGTTCGAACGACGAACTTGATAAAGCGGGCGAGCTGCGCGCCGGCAAGTTTGGCTGCGGTCACTCTATCGGTCGGCATGCGTGCCATCGACACTCGAGTCCCAGCCTTGGTCAATCCCTGCCTACAACGTCCGCGGACGAAAAATATCTCTGATCGCGGGCAGTTGCGGATGCGTGCTCAAGCCCCCTTGTGTCAGGGGAGTGCATCGCATATCAACCAAAAATATATGCGAGCCGCCAGTTATCGACCGCAGCAGTGAGCGGCCCGTCTACAGCAGGCAATGTATTCGGCCGAGGCGTTAAGCCAAGTTGCCATACGCCTTCAGGAAATTTCCTTCCCCGAGATCATGCCGCCCAGCCGGATCAAACGAATAAAGCGAAGTCTACGCAAGCGATCCATGACCTTCCGATCGGAAGTCGCTGCGCGCACCCCCGTGCC
>JALOOB010000008.1 GCA_025454635.1 Anaerolineae bacterium | reverse complement strand
TGCAGCTCTTCGTTTACCCCTTCTTCGCTGCGCTCGAAGAGCCGGGCGTGCTGCGCAGCTACAAGATGGCCGCTCTCGCCACCTTCGCCAACCCGCTGTTTGCCGCGCTTCTCGTGCTCCTCGCGCTGATCCTCACCGCGGTGTCGGTCGCGCTGCCGGTTCTCGTCCTGCTGATCTGGCCCGCGCTTATGGCGCTGATGGGCGAACACGGCCTGCGCCTGCTGTTGCAGCGCGCCGGACTGGAGAAGGAAGACGGGGCAAGCGGGACCTGAGGCAAACGCCCGCTTGTTACGCGAATATCTTAGTGATCTCGTCCGTGGCGAACATCGGCCATTCGACTTGCTGGCCGCCGCGCCGCGCAACCAGCCCGCCCTCCGGCTCCGTAACCGCGCCGATCATTGCGGCCGGATAGCCCGCGCGCGCCAGCGTCTCGATCAGTCCGCCGGCGTTCGCCTCCGCCACGGCCACCAGCACCGCGCCTGACGCGATCGTTCCCAGCGGGTCCAACCCGAACTCGCGGCAGAGGGTTGCCCCTTCCGGCGCAATCGAAATCGCGTCAAGGTCGACGGTCATACCCACGCCCGCGCCCCGCGCCATCTCCAGCAACCCGGTCATCACGCCCCCTTCCGTGGGGTCGTGCATCGCGTGCACGCCGGGTGTCTGCGCGGCTAGCAGCGCAGGCGCGACGACGCTGATCCCCGGCTCATGCAGGAACCGCTGCGCCCGGCAGATGAACTCCTGGTCGTAGCCGCGCCCGCGCAGCGCCGCCTCGCGTTCCAGCGCGATCAACGCGGTCCCTTCGATCGGCGCAGACTTAACCAACACCACCCGGTCGCCCGGCTGCGCGCCGGCAGTCATCAGCATCTTGTCCGGCGCCACTTCGCCGAGCATCGTCCCGCTCACAAGCGGGCGGTTCAGGTCGACCGTGATCTCGGTGTGCCCCCCTGCAAGGCTCACGCCGAGCGCCTCGCACGCCTCGTAGATCTGCCGGAAAATGTCCTCCGCCATCTCGCCGGTCGCCTTGCCCGCGGGCAGCAGCACCGTGGCAAGAAACCACCGCGGCCGCGCGCCCATCACCGCCACGTCGTTCGCATTGACGTTGACCGCATACCAGCCGATTTCGCTCGTCGCGAACGTGATCGGGTCCGTCTTCGCGACAAGGTACCGGTCGCCCAGATCAAAAACCGCCGCATCTTCGCCCGCCTTCGGCCCCACGATCACCCGCGGGTCGCTCGGCGCAAAGCGCGTCAGCAGTTTCTCCAGGAAGGGCAGGGGCAGCTTGCCGGCCGGCAGGGGCAGTCTGGGATCAAACATGGAACCTCAAGACAACGGCAACTTCGGACGCACGTCTTTTAGTGAATTGCCGGACGACATGATAAACTACGCCTTCGTCACTGTCAACGCTCCTCGCAAGCCGCGCCTGTCCGCTAGCCCAACGACGTAGCTGCCCGGAGCTGCTCGAGGCATTTCGCCGCACTTTTGCCTTGGAGTACAACGATGAAAAAGCGCCTCCTGCCTGTGTTCTTGGCCGCGCTACTGGTGATCGTCGCTTCCGTCACCGGCGCTTCTGCCACAGACCAGCCCCCGTACTACACCGTCGAGACCGTCGTGCTGCCCGATGGCGCCACCCTCGAGCGCGTCATCATCGCGGGCCCCCCGCACCCCCCCGCAGGTTTCGAGCGCGAGACCGTCTCCCCCGGCGCCGAATCGGTCACAGCCGCCAAAACGCTGACCGTGCCGGCCTACGGCTGGACCTTCGGTTGCTCCGCGACCGCCGCCGCAATGATCGCCGCGTACTACGACCGCTCCGCCTGGCCGAACATGTACGTCGGACCGACCAACGGCGGTGTAATGCCCATGGACAGCACGGTCTGGGGCTCCTGGACCGACGGTACCGGCGACAGCCACGCCCAGTGCCCGCTCGCCGCGTCCCGCAACGGCCTCGACGGCCGCACGACGCGCGGCTCCATCGACGACTACTGGGTCGCATACGACAGCACCGCCCAGGATCCCTACATCGGGCGTTGGACGCAGCACACCTACGGCGACGCCATTGGCGACTACATGAGGACGAGCCAGTCAAACTACAGCAATCCCGACGGCGCCACCGCTTTTTACTACAATGGCTCCGCGAGCCCCTTTTACTGCGCTACCATGCAAGGTTCGGGCATCGTCGACGATGGCACGGTGGGGCGGAAGCTCTTCTACGAAGCTCGCGGTTACACCGTCACCGATTGCTACAATCAGGACACCGACAACATCGGCGGCGGTTTCACCTTCGCGAAATACAAGGCCGAGATCGACGCGGGCCACCCGGTAATGATCAACCTCGTCGGCCACACCGTCGTCGGCATTGGCTACGACGACACAGGCAGCAAGGTTTTCCTGCTCGACACCTGGGATTCCGCCACCCACTCGATGACCTGGGGCGGCTCATACACTGGCCTGCCCATGGAGTCTGTGAGCATCGCCCGCCTCGCCTGCCCGGCTGCCGGCAACGTCACCAACTTGGCGATTACGAAGGCCACCAATCCGAACGTGACCCTTTCCTGGTCGCCAGTAGCAGGCGCGGCCCAGTACGAGATCTGGTCGGCAAACAACGCGCCTTTCTTCACTCCCGGCGCCAACTGCGCCAGCCCCGCGCCCTTCGCCTGCCAGGTCATTACGGGGTCAAGCCTCACGACGGCCGCGCTCGGCAGCACCGCCAACAACTACACGTATGTGGCGAAGGCCATCAACACGTGCGGCAACAGGTCCGCGTCGCTCTCCAACCGGACGGCGGAGTTCGAATTCGCGCTCACCCGGCCGTAACTGCGCTCAACAATACCCCGGTTGTAGGGGCTGTCATCGTTTCTAAGAAGCCGTTTGAAAACACGTTTGTGAGACGGTCCCAGGAGTTCCGGCTATAATAGGGGCATGTCCGTCGAGTCTGCCCTGCTCTCGCTCCGCTTCGATCCCCGCTTCATGGAAAACGTCGCGCGGATCGAGCGCATCCCCGCGCGCCCGGCCGCGTACGCCCCGTTCCCGGCGGAGCTGGACGCGCGCCTCGTCGACGCGCTGCGCCGCAGGGGCATCGACGCTCTCTACACCCACCAGGCCACCGCGGTCGACGCGGCGCTGCGCGGGGAAAACGTCGTCGTCGCCACCCCCGCGGCCAGCGGCAAGACCCTCTGCTACAACTTGCCCGCGCTCCACCGGCTGCTCCGCGAGCCGCGCGCCCGCGCCCTCTATCTCTTCCCGACGAAAGCCCTCGCGCACGACCAACTGGCCGAGCTAACCGCGCTCGCCGCGGCGCTCCCGCTCAATGCCGCGCCCGCCTGCTACGACGGCGACACGCCTTCATCCGCCCGCGCAAAAATCCGCGACGGGTCCCGCATCATCCTCTCCAACCCTGACATGCTCCACATGGGCATCCTCCCGCAGCACCCGCGTTGGGCCGCGTTCTTCGGCTCGCTCGCCGCCGTCATCATCGACGAGATGCACGTCTACCGCGGCGTCTTTGGCTCCCACGTCGCCAACGTGCTCCGCCGCCTCCGTCGCATCTGCCGCTTCTACGGCCGCGAGCCGCAGTTCATCCTCGCCTCCGCCACCATCGCCAATCCCGAAGAGCTTGCCTCCCGCCTCATCGAGGCGCCTGTGACCCTCGTCGGCCCCGAACTGGACGGCGCGCCGCAGGGCGAAAAGCAGATCATCCTCTACAATCCGCCCATCGTCGACCCTGACCTCGGCATCCGCAGGAGCGCCGGTCAGGAGGCAGCCGAGCTCGCCGCGCGCTTCCTCGAACACGACGTCCAGACCATCCTCTTCGGCCGCGCGCGCCTCGCCACCGAGCTCATGCTCACCCAACTGCGCGACGCCCTGCCCCCCGCTCAACGCAAGCAGGCCCGCGGCTATCGCAGTGGCTACCTTGCCGCCGACCGCCGCGCCATCGAGCAGGGCTTGCGGGACAGAACCGTCTCCGCGGTCGTCACCACGAACGCGCTCGAGCTCGGCATCGACATCGGCCATCTCGACGCGGCCATCCTCGCCGGCTACCCCGGCACCGTCGCCAGCGCCCGCCAGCAGATGGGCCGCGCGGGTCGCCGCCACGGCTTGAGCGCGGCCGTCATGGTCGCCGGCGGAGGCCCGCTCGATCAGTACATCATCTCGCACCCGTCATGGCTTTCTCAGCGCTCGCCCGAGCACGCCCGCATCAACCCCGACAACGACATCATCCTCTCCGCGCACCTCGCCTGCGCCGCCGCCGAGTTGCCGCTGCGCGTCGGCGAGTCGCTCGCCGTCGGTGCGGAAGACGCGCACTCCGCGCGGACGGCTGCCCTGCTCGCCGACCTTGTCGACGCCGGTCAGCTCTACCTCTCCGGCGGCCGGTGCTTCTGGTCCGGCGAGGGCAGTCCCGCGCAAGCCGCCGGCCTCCGCAGCGCCGACGCCGACCGCGTCGTCATCCAGGCGCGCGGCGAAGACGGCAAGCCCGTCGTCATTGGCGAACTCGATCGCGCAGGCGTTCCGCTGCTGCTTTACAAGGGCGCGGTGTACCTGCACGAAGGCGCGTCCTACGTGGTCGAGTCCCTCGATTGGGACGCCGGGCTCGCGCACGTGCGCGCGATCGACGCCGATTACTATACGCGCCCGATAATAGGCGAAAAGATCGAGATAACGGCAGTTAACGCCTCTCAGGAAGACGATACGCGCCCCTATTTGAGCGGTTGGGGCGACGCGCGGGTAACCTCGCAGCCCAGCGGCTACAAAATCCTCCGCCGCGGCTCCGGCGAGCTGCTCGGTTTCGGGGAGGTTGACCTGCCCGAGCAAGTCCTCGACACGCAGGCCTGCTGGCTCGCCTTCCCCGCGCGCACCGTCGACGCGCTCAAGCAGGCCGGCGAGTGGCTCTCCGACCCTAACGACTATGGCCCGAAGTGGCCCGCGACCCGCGACGCGGTCCGCCGCCGCGACGGCAACCGCTGCCAGGGCTGCGGCGCCCCCGAAATGAGCGGCCGCCAGCACGACGTCCACCACAAAATCCCCTTCCGGGCGTTCCTCTCCGACGAGCGCCGCCGTGAAGGCCTCCCCGTCACGCTCGCCTGGCAGGTCGCCAACCGGCTCGACAACCTGGTTACGCTCTGCCCTGCCTGCCACCACAAGGCCGAAGCGGGCGTGCGCACGCGCTCCGGGCTCGGTGGCGCGGCCGCGCTCATCGAAGGCATTGCGCCGCTCTTCCTCATGTGCGACGGTCGCGACCTCGGCGTGATCGCCGAGCCTCAGGACGCAAACACAGGGCTGCCGACCATCACGATATACGAGCGAACGCCCGGCGGCGTCGGCTACGCGCAGCAACTCTTTGCGTCGCTGCCCGACGTGTTGCAGGCCGCGCTGGACCTCGTCGCAAGCTGCCCCTGCCCCAACGGCTGCCCGGCCTGCGTCGGCCCCGTGCTCGAACACGAATACGCGCTGGACACCAAGAGGCTTGCCGTTGCCCTGCTGCGAGCGGCGCGGTCATAGTCTCCGCTTGATGCCAACGAGCCTCAGGCATGAGGCATGACGCGCATCATTGTCGCGCCTCAGGCCTCGGTGATACGCTTATCCTGTCGCTAAGCCCCGGCTGACACGAGAGAAAGCTATGTCGAAGCGGAACAGCGTCCGACGCTTTTCTGTGGCACTTGCAATGCTGGTTTTGAGCGCCACCTTTGCCGCCACCGGTCAAGCCGCCCCAGATCTCGACTACACCTTCGAGTTCCTCCCTGCAGCGGACTACATCCAGAATGACGAGAAGGCGCTGCTGCGGATCGCCACCGCGGACGTGTATGCGCTCCCGCTAACCGACGTCGAATGGCGCGATCCGCAGGGAAATGTCACCCACTGCCGCCCGTCCGGCAGCGGCTGCGCCATTCGTAACCAGTACTCAAACAACGGCTCCCTCATCGCCACTACGCACGAATTCTACATCGCCGGCGAACAACGAAAATCCGGCGTGTACCTTGCCATCGTCAGGTATTGTTACCCCGATCCTTACACCCGCGTCTGCGCAAGCGGTTGGTGGGAGATGTTCCGAGCCAACTTCTCCATCAGTCAGCCTCGCGGAGCATATCAGGCTTATCTGCCCCTGCTCACCGATACGAGTTCGGCCTTCACATCGGCGGTCAGGCGCTAAAGCCGCATTGAACGACTCTGTCGCGCCGTTTAACACGGCTTGCATCCCCTCCTACCCGTGCTATAATGCGCTTACGGTTCCTCTCGTGCTGAATCCACGCGTCCGGGCATCCGTCGAATGATCTTCCAGGATAGAATAGTTCTCATCACCGGCGGGTCGAGCGGCATCGGCCTTGCAACGGCGCAAGCGTTTGCCCGCGAGGGCGCCGGCGTCTGGCTGCTGGCGCGCGATAGCGAACGCCTTGCCGCCGCAACCCGCCTGGTGCTTGACAAGTGCCGGTGCGAAGACCAGAAGTGCGGGTTCGTCTCGTGCGACCTTGCTGACCATGAGCAGACTAAAGCCGCGATAGAGTCGCTTGTCGAGCGGGCGGGGCTGCCCGATATCGTCGTCCACGCTGCCGGCATCGTGCGCCCCGGTTATTTTGAGGAGCTCGATCTTCCGGTCTACCGGCAGATGATGGAAGTCAACTACTTCGGCGCTGTCCACCTCATCAAGGCAATCGCCCCAGGGATGATGGCGCGCCGTTCCGGTCATATCGTCGCCGTCGCATCGGGCGCAGTTCTCGTGCCCGGGTTCGGTTACTCGGCTTATGCGCCGTCGAAACACGCGTTGCGAGGGCTCTGCGATGTCCTGCGAATCGAGTTGAAGCCGCGCAACGTGCGCGTCTCCATCGTCTATCCGCCCGACACAGATACGCCACAGCTCGCCGGCGAAGCGCCATACAAGCCGTTCGAGGCGAAGCGGATTTACGAGTCGACGACGGTCGTTTCGCCGGAATTTGTCGCCGGCGCGATTCTCAAAGGGATTAGACGCGGCCAGTATGCCATCGTGCCAGGTATGGAGATGAAGGCGGCCGCGCTCGCCGTGCGGTGGCTGGGCGACTGGCAATTCAGCGTCCTCGACTGGTTGATCGCTCGGGCGCAGAAGTCGGCGCGATCGACCTGAGGCCTCCCATCACTCGCCAACTCGGAGCAATCATGACCATCGCAATCGAACCCGTCACAACCCGCAAGGGCGCAGCCGAGTTTATCAAGTTCGGTTTCAAGCTGCACAAGGATGACCCGTGCTGGGTGCCGCCGTTCATTGAAGAGCGGCTCTCTTACCTTGACACGAAGAAGAATCCGCTGTGGCAGCACGCGCGCTACCAGCTGTACGTTGCGCGGCGGGACGGCGAAATGGTCGGCACGATCGGTGCGGTGATCAACGACAACCACAACAAGGTGCACAACGAGCTCGCGGGCGGCTGGGGCTTCTTCGAAGCGATCGACGACCAGGAGGTCGCCTGCGCGCTGATCCAGGCTGCGGAGGACTGGTGCCGCCGCCAGGGCATGACATGCATCCGTGGCCCGCTCAACTTCAGCACCAACGACGAAGTCGGCCTGCTGATCGACGGCTTCGACACCCCGCCCATGATCATGATGACCCACAATCCGCGCTACTATCCCCGCCTCGTGGAAGGCTGCGGCTACGTCAAGGCGATGGACCTCTACGCGTGGATCTGGGATATCGAGAAGGGGCTGGCCGAGGCGCCCGAGAAGCTCTACCGTGTCGCCAGTAAGGCGATGGAAAAGCAGGGCCTCCGAGTGCGCAAGATCGACTGGGGCCGCTTCGACCACGAGGTCGAGCTGATCAAGGCCGCATACAACTCCGCCTGGCAGAAAAACTGGGGCTTCGTGCCGATGACCGACCCTGAAATCGACTACCTCGTCAGAACCCTCAAGCCGCTGGCCGACCCCAACTTGATTCTGATTGCCGAGACGGCAGACGGCAAGCCCGCCGGCGTCTCGATCACGCTGCCCGACCTGCACCAGGCGCTCAAAGCGTCGGGCGGCGGACGCATGTACCCCTTCGGCATCCTCCGCTTCCTCTGGCACCGCCGCCATATCGACCAGGTCCGCTTGATTATCATGGGTATGATGGAAGAGTACCGCGGCCGCGGCGCAGATGCTATCTTTTATCTCGAGTCGGCCAAGCAAGCCTTGCGCAGCGGCTACAAGCGGCTCGAAGGCTCGTGGATCCTCGAAAGCAACGTAATGATGAACCAGATCATCGAACGGCTCGGAGGCGTGCGCTACAAAACTTACCGGATCTACGAGAAAGCCCTGTGAGGGTTCTGGTCACAGGCGCGACCGGCTTCGTCGGCAGCCAGGTGACAGCAGCGCTCGTCCGGCGCGGTGACCAGGTGCGCGTGCTGCGTCGGCACTCCTCGCCGCTCATCGCCCTCGACGGGCTGGAGGTCGAACACTGCTTCGGGGATATCCTTGAGCCTGATGCGGTGGCCGCCGCGGTCCGAGGCTGCGACGTCGTCTATCACGTGGCCGCCCTCTCGTCCTACTGGCGGGCGAAGGCGCCCGACGTATACCGGATCAACGTGGAGGGCACGCGGATCGTCATGGACGCGTGCCTGGCCGCGGGCGTCCGGCGCGTCGTCCACACCTCCTCCGCCGCCGCCATCGGCGTGCGTCGCGACGGCCGTCCCTCGGACGAAACCCAGCCGTTCGACCCGCGCGAAACGCGCTTTGCCTACGCCCACAGCAAGCATCTTGCCGAGCAGGAAGTGCTCAAGGCCGTCCGCCTCGGCCTCCCAGCCGTCATCGTCAACCCAGCCGTGGTCATCGGGCCGGGGGACCACAACCTGATCTCCGGCAGCCTGATCGTGGAGATGGCCCGACGCCCGCTGCCCGCTGCGCCGCCGGGCGGGGTCAGCATGACTGACGTCGACGCGGTGACCTTCGGCCACCTTGCCGCCGCGGACCTCGGCCGCGTGGGTGAGCGCTACATCCTGGGCGGCGAAAACTTGACGTATCGGGAAATTACCCGGATCATCGCAGATGTGGTGGCGCGCAAAGCGCCCCGGTGGCGGGTTCCCCCCTGGATCATCCCGCCTGCCTCCGCGGCGCTCGATGCGGCGAACCGGTTTGTCCGCCGACCGGTCATGAGCGGCGACCAGCTTCGCCTCTCCGCCCATCTGGCCTATTTCGACTCCAGCAAAGCCGTGGCCGAGCTGGGATACCCGCTCTTGCCCTTCCGTAATGCGGCCGAGCGGGCCTACCGCTGGTACGTTGACCACGGTTATCTTTCATAGGGGGAGCACTCATGGATATCTTCGACAAGGCATATGCCTTCACCGAAGCCAAGGAGGCTATTGAGGCGGGAATTTATCCCTACTTTATCGCCTTGACCGAAAATGAAGGCTCGGAGGCCACCTACCAGGGCCACCGGCTGATCATGTGCGGCTCGAACAACTACCTCGGGCTTACGACCGACCCTCGCGTGCGCGAAGCTGCGATCCAAGCCATCCGCCGCTACGGCACGAGCTGCACTGGCTCGCGCTTCCTCAACGGCACGCTTGAGTTGCACGAAGAGCTCGAAAATGAGCTGGCGGAATTCGTCGGCAAAGAAGCCGCTCTCGTCTTCTCGACAGGCATGCAGGCCAACCTCGGCGCCATCAGCGCGTTGGTCATGCGCGGCGACTACGTAATCCTCGACAAGGAAGACCACGCCTCGCTTGTTGATGGCGCAAAGCTCAGCTTCGGCGAGACCAAGCGCTTCAACCACCAGGACGTCACGCAGCTCGAACGAATCCTGCAGCGGCTGCCGGATGACAGTGGCAAGCTCGTCGTCGTCGACGGTCTCTATAGCATGGAAGGCGACATCGCGCCCCTGCCGGAGATCATCCCCGTGTGCAAGAAGTACGGCGCGCGGCTGATGGTCGACGACGCGCACGCGGTTGGCGTGCTCGGCTGCGGCCGGGGAACTTCGGAACACTACGGCGTGACCCGCGACGTCGATCTCATCATGTCGACCTTCAGCAAGTCATTCGCCTCGCTCGGCGGCTTCATCGCAGGTGACGAGCAAATCGTACACTACATCAAGCACCACGCGCGTTCGATCATCTTCAGCGCCAGCATCCCGCCCTCGAACGCGGCCGCGGCGCTGGCCGCGCTGAGGATCATGCGCGAGGAGCCGGAGCGCGTCGAGCACCTCGGCAAGATCGCGGACTACATGCGGAAGGGTTACCGGCAGCTCGGCTTCAACATCGGAAACTCGACCACGCCGATCATACCCGTGATCATCGGCGAGAAGATGCTCACCGTCTACACCTGGAAGCGCCTCTTCGACGAGGGCGTGTTCGTCAATCCCGTGCTGTCGCCCGGCGTTCAGCCCGGCCGCGAGTTGCTTCGCACCAGTTACATGGCCACCCACACGTTCGAGCAGATGGACCGGGTGCTTAGTATCTTCGAGAAGGTGGGCAAAGAAATCGGCCTTATCTGACGCTCCGACCGAGCCTGCGCCGGTCTCGAGGACGGAGAGATCGCGGAATGAGCCGGTGCGCGTCGATGGGTGAGACTACAGGGAGGTCTTGTGGCTCCTCGTGAGTTGATTCCGGGCGCGGCGCCGCTGTCCACTATTCCCGGCTTGGAGCCGGCGCAGGCAATCGCACTCTCGTCTTTGTGGATCGACTCCGCGCAGGCTCTGGTTGGGGTCTACGGGACGACCGAACGGGTTCGCAGCGCGCTAGCTGCCCACCTCGGCATTGGCCGCACTGCGCTTGATCCGCTCATCAATGCCGCGCAGCGGCTCATACCGTTGACGCGCGGCGCGCCGTCCGTTCTCGAACTCGATACGCTTCAGACGGATTACGCGCTCGGCGCCGTCTTGGAGGACTCCCCCGAGGCCCGGCGGCGCGCAAGCGCCTTGCCGCTGTACGAGCCGCTGGCTCCGCGTCACTCCCACCTCGACAGCATCAGCTTGCTGGATAAGCTGCCCCCGCTGCGGGCTCAGGGCCGCCGCGGGACGTGCGTTGCGTTCGCCGCGCTCGCCATTCGCGAATGCCTCGAAATCGGCGCCGGCGCGCCGCCTGACCTCGATCTCTCAGAGCAGTACGTCTACTGGTGGTGCAAGCAGCGTGACGGGCTTTCGGAACGGTCCGGGACCTACCTGTCGATCGGCATGCGCGCGCTGACGGAAACGGGCGCCCCGCTAGAATCGATCTGGCCCTATCGCGCTGATCCCGGCGGCAACGAAGACCAGGGACCCCCGCCGATGAGCGCGGCCGGTGGCGACCCCGCGTTCCGCACCCTTGAAACCCAGGAATTCAATCGCAGCGACATCGCCGGCATCAAGGCGTGCCTCGCGGAGGGACGCCCGATTGCCTTCTCATTGCCCGTGTACGATAGCTGGTTCAAATCGTCCGCGATGAAGCGCTGGGGCAAGATCACGCTGCCGCTGCCGGGCGAGCCGGTGCGCGAAGGGCACGCGCTAACCATAGTGGGTTATCAGGACGACCTGGCCGCGCCAGGCGGGGGTTACTTTCTCATCCGCAATTCGTGGCAGCCCTGGGCGTGGGAGGGGACGTGGGCGACCGGCTACGGCTACATCCCGTACGCCTACCTCCAGCGCTACGCCAACGCAGTCTTCAGCGCCCGGCGCCTCACCGGTGCGCGGGTGGGGCTGCGCATGGAGGACAAGCCCGATGCCGAGACCGCGCCCTGGGTGCGCAACAGCCCGGACGTCTGGCTGCGACAGTCACCCGACGCCGGTGGCACTCCCCAGACGCCCGCGTTCGGTCGGATGAACGCCCTCTATGCACGCGTCTTCAACTCCGGGCCCGCCTGCGCGTACCGCGTTACGGTCGAGATTTTCCGCGCCAGCGGCCCCGACTCAGATCAGGCGCAGCCGCTCGGCCAGTTATCCGTGCCGATGTTGTGGCCCGGCGAAACCGTGCTCGGACCCTTGCTCTGGACGCCGCCCCAAAACGGCCCGTTCGAGTTCATCGCCAGGGTCTCCGCCGCGCCCTAAACCCCTGCCAGTGCCGAAGTATCAGGCCGCAAAGCGTCCTGAGCAGAGCGGAGTGAGACGAAGCGCAGTCGAAGGAGCTCCCCTAACCGTCGGCGCGTCCTAATCCGCCTTCCCGGGCCGCTTCTTGTAATCGACGAACTGGTACCCGACCCCGCGCTCCGTGAGAATGTACCTCGGGCTGGCGGGGTCCGGTTCGATCTTTTTGCGCAGATATGTGATGTAGAGCCGGAGCAACTGGTTGTCGTCACGGTACTCCGGCCCCCAGACTTTGGCCAGCAGCGTCTCCTGCGGCACGATCCACCCCGCGTTCTCTACGAGATGCAGCAGCAGCCGATATTCCGTCGGGCGCAGCTTCACCGGTTCGCCCCGCGCAATCACTGTCCGCCGCGGGAAGTCGATCTGCAGTTCCTCGTCGATCACCAGCGGCTCCTCGCCGCCGGCCTTCGAAGGCTCCACCCGTCGGAGCACTGCGCGGATGCGGCTGAGCAGTTCGCGCGGGCTAAAGGGTTTGGTGATGTAGTCGTCCGCGCCAAGGTCCAGCCCGCGGATGCGATCGTCTTCGTCGTTCTTCACAGTCAGCATGATCACGGGCACCGACGAGGACTCGCGAATGTGTTCGAGCGTCTCGAACCCGTCCAGCTCCGGCATCGCCACATCCAACAGCACGAGGTCCGGCATATCGTCGCGCACGCGTTCGAGGGCCTGCAACCCATTGTCGGCCTCGATCACCTGGTAGCCTTCGAGATCCAGGTTCATCCTCACAAACCGCCGCATACGGGGCTCGTCGTCGACGACCAGGATGCGTTTCTTCAACTTCTTGCTCCTTCAGGAGTGACTACTCTGGGAGTGACTCCTCCAACGGCAACGTGAAGAAGACCGTCGTGCCTTTGCCCGCCTCGCTCCGCAGCCAGATGCGTCCGCCGTGCGCCTCAACGATGGTTCGGCACAGGAACAGGCCCAACCCCGCGCCCTGCGTCGACCGCCGCAGGCTCGAATCGACCCGGTAGAAACGCTGGAACAGGTTGCCCTGTTCCGACTCAGGGACTCCGATCCCTTGGTCGGCCACGTACACGGTCACTTCGTCGTTCTCGCGCCAGCCGCCCACGCGCACCTCGCCGCCTTCGGGCGAATACTTGATCGCGTTGCTCAACAGGTTATTGAACACCTGCCGCAGCCGCTCTTCGTCGCCCACTACTGTGGGAAACCGCGCGGGGAAATCGAGCGCAAAACGGTGCTTCTCGGTCTGCGTGCGCCAGTTTTCGACCACCGCGCCCGCCAGGCGGGGCAGGTCGACGTCCGCGCGTTCCAGCTTGAACCCGCCGGCCTGGATGCGCGACGCGTCCAGCAGGTTATTGATCAGCGCGGTCAGCCGGTCGCTCTCCTCGCTAATCACCTGCAACCCCTCGCGGAGCGTCTCCTCGTCCCAGTGGGCATCTTCGCGCGCCAGGGTGTTGGCGTACCCCTTAATCAGGGCCACCGGCGTCTTGAGTTCATGCGAAATGACCGAGACGAAGGTGGATTTCATTTCCTCCGCCTCCCGGAAGCGCGTCACGTCCACAACGTTGACGATCACGTTGGCAAGGCGGCCCTCATCGTCATACAGGGGCGAATACGTGACGCTCAGCGCGACGCGCGAGCCTCCCGCTCGCAGCAGCACGCCATCCGCCATCAACGGGCGACCGCCCGGAAACGCGGCCTCGCCGCCCTCCGCCCCGCACAGGTCATCTCCCTCCATTTGCTCCAGCGCCAACACCTGGTAACACGGGCGCCCGATGGCCTGCTCCGCGGGCCAACCGGTCAGCCGGCTCAATGCTTCGTTGAACACCTGGATGCGCAGCTCCGGATCGAGGATCATTACCCCGTCCGCGCTGTGCTGGATCACCGCGTCCAGCTGCCGCTTCTCCCCGCTGACCTGTTGGTACAACTGCGCGTTGCGAACCGCAATCGCAGCCTGGTCCGCAAACGACGACAGCACTGCGTGATCGTTCTCCGTGAACGCGCTGCTGCCGCTGCGGAACAGGTAGATGACGCCGGATAGCTCGTAGTGCGCAATCAGCGGCAGCGCGATCACCTGGTTGAGGGGCAGGCGCACCGCGCGCGCGACGAGGTTCAGCCGCGCCTGGAGGTCAGGAACCGCATAATCCTCGGGCCTGAGCGGGAAGTCGGTCAGCAGCGGCGCAAACCTCGGCAGGACGGACACCGGCACGCCGTAGCTCGCGTGGATGGCAAGCGCGCTGGAGCGGCCGCGGCGCAGCGCAATGACGCCGGCCTCTGCGCGCACGAGATCCGCCGCGCTGGTTAGGATAAGCCGCAACAGGGACGGCAGGTCGAGCCGGGACGTCATCGCCCGGCTGATCTCAAGAAGGTACTCGCGCTGGCGCAGTTGGTAGCCGATCATGCATCCCGCCGTTGTAGCGTTTCCGTCCGTAGCGCAAGTCGGCGACTTGCGCTGCGTCTATTCTACGCAAAAAAGCCCCGCGCGTGCGCGGGGCTTCTTGCATTAAACAATCACTACCACCCGAAGCGCTCCTCGCGCCACGGATCGCCTTCCATATGGTACCCGTTGCGCTCCCAGAACCCCGGCTTGTCTCCGGCCATAAACTCAATCCCGCGCAGCCACTTCGCGCTCTTCCAGAAATATTTCTTCGGCACCAGCAGCCGCAGCGGATACCCGTGTTCCGGGGTCAGAGGCTTCCCGTCATATTCGTAGGCCAGCATCGTATCGTCGTCGTCGAGCACGTCCAGCCCCACGTTCGCCGTAAACCCGTACTCGCAGTGCGCCATCGCGTGCGTCGCTTCCGGCTTCACCTGGAGACGCTTCATTAGCTCGCGCCAGGGAACGCCCTTCCACGTTGTGTCCAGCTTGCTCCAGCGCGTCACGCAGTGAATGTCCACCGTCTGCTCGACGCTGGGCAGGTTCATCAGTTCGGTCCAGCTCAGGCGCAACGGCTCTTCGACCAACCCGAAAACGCGAAAATCCCAGTGGCTCAGATCCTTGTAAATCGGCACGGACCCGTAATGCAGGACCGGAAACTTTTCGGTGAGGAACTGGCCGGGTGGCACCCGGTCATCCGTACTCGGACCCGGCAGGTTGCGCACCCGCTTCAGCCGTTCGACCCGCTTAAGCGGATTCTCAAAACGCATAAATGCCTCCGGTATAAACAGCTCGTATGGGAGGATTGTAGCAGGGAGCGCAGAGAGGGTAAGTAAGCCGGGCAACCCTTCGGAGGTCGCGCCGCAGCCCGGTTCAGGCGCGCTGCATCAGAAACCAGGCGGAATGGCGCGTGCGATCTTCGCCATGCGCGCTCCAGCGCAGGCTGAACTCCGGCGCGAAAGCCGCGATGTCTCCATATGAGATGGCAGGCGTTTCGCGCGAGGGCTCGGCTCCTGCCGCGCTGGCGAACGTAGGACAGGTGTCGCAGAGGAACGAGTAGAGCAGGTAGTAGCCGCCAGGACGCAACGCTCGGGCAAGCGCGCGGCGATAGGCAGCGCGACCCTCCGCCGTGAAACTGTGGAAGCAGCCGATATCGACAACCAATGTCGCGGAGATGCGCGCAAAATCGAAGTGGGTCGCGTCGCCGCGAACAAACAGGCAAGGCAGTCGCTCGGCCTGCGCCGCGATCGTCGCTCGGCGCAGAGCCGCGTGTGAGAAGTCGATGCCCACCACGCGGAAACTCTGCCGCGCCAAATACCGGCTCGTGACGCCGCTGCCGCAGCCGAGATCAAGCGCCCAGCCCCGCTCCACGCGGCCTGACTCGACCAGCGCGACGACTTCCGGCGGCGTCACGCCCGAGTCCCACGGGATGTCCCCGCTAAGGTACCGCGCGTCCCACCAGTTCGGGTCCGAGCGATCGCGCTGCGCGGTGGATGACTCTTCGCTAGACATCGATCTCGGCCAGCACGGGCAGGTGGTCTGAGGCTGCCACAGCCGCCGGCTCGTCCACCGGCGAGCAACTGCGGGCCGTCGCGCCCGCGGCTTTGGGCAGGAAAATATAGTCAATGCGGCGCTCTGGCGCTTCGGCAGGCCAAGTCGCTCCGCCCGCCTCAGCCCCTCCCACGGCGCAATACGCGTCCTCGTAGCCGGACTTCATCACTCGCCCCACGAGGTCAAACGCCGGCGTGGGCCAGTCCCGCTCCCGTTGATACGCCGCGAGCCGTTCCAACGCGCCCGCGCTCGCGTAATCGGACGCCGCCAGCGCATTGAAGTCGCCCAGCGCAAGGTGGAACCGGCTGCGATCGCGGGCCAGCCAGGTGTCGGCCGAAGCCCACTGGGCAAGGCGCACCTCTTCCGACCGGTGATCGAGATGGGTGACATAGATGGTCAGCGGGCGACCGGAGGGCAGCAGGATGCGCGCTTCGAGCAGGCCGCGCTTGCCGTATGCCACGGCGGGCGCCAGGTGGTGCGCGGCGTGCGCCATGATCGGCCAGCGGCTCAGGACCGCGTTGCCGTAAGGCGGATGCGCAGGGTGCGGCTCCGATGACTGTGTCGCGCCGAACGCAAAGCCCATGCCGAGCCGCTCCGCCAACACCGCAAGCGCAGGTAGAGCGCCCTCGCCAAGCGGATGAAACACCTCGTTCAAGCCGACGATGTCCGCTCCAGCGCGCGCAATGACCTCCGCCACGCGATCTACATTCGCCCCGCCGTCGGGCGCAATCCAACCATGAACGTTGTAAGTCAGGACTTTCACTGGAAGCTATGCGGCAACCGGGGCAAGCCGGGCCGGCGCCTCGGGCCACGTCCATTCGACCAGCAGCGGCCGGTGGTCGGACGCATGATGCGTCAGATCGTTGCCGACAGTTTCGGCCTTTGTCAGCCCGTGCGCCCAGCGCTCGGGGACAAACTGGAAGTCGATGCGCACCATCGGCGAATGCGAGGGGAACGTGCGCCCGTGCCCGCGTCCCACGACGCGGAACGCATCGCGGTAGCCCGCCACATGCATTGCCTGCAGCACCGGCGGCACGAACTGCCGCGAGCGCGGGCCAACGAAGCCCGGCGTGTTGAAATCGCCCATCAGAAAATGCGGATGTCCGTGCGCGAGATGCGCCATGCGGCGCAGCACCCCGCGGATCTGCGCGAGCCGCGTCAGTTCGAGCGCGTGATCGAGATGCGTGACGAATGCGGTTAGACCTGAGAGCGGGCCGTCCGACACCGTCGCGGATAGCAGCGAGCGCCGCTTCGTGCTGGGAAGCTGGGGGAGAACCGTGTTAACAACGTCACTGAGCGGATACCGGCTGAGCACAGCGTTGCCCACCGGCCCCTGCCATCCCGGTCCATAGTCCATCCAGCCGCTCGGTCCGAACGCATACCACATGCCGAGTTGATTTGCCAGTTCCGCAAGCGGGGCATACGTGTTGGACGCGGTCGTGACCGGATGCAGGACTTCATTAAGACCGACAATGTCCGCGCCCGACGCGGATATAACGCTGGCAAGGCGGGCAATGTCCAACCGCTGGTCTCTTCCGGCCCAGCGGTGGATGTTGTAAGTCATCACGCGAATCGAGCTCAAACGTCCTCCGGCGCAAGACAGTCAAAGCGCCGCCCTTGAAGGGACGGCGCTTCAGCGTCACCAACGATTATAACATAACGGAGCGAAGCGCCAAATCCACCTGCCGGCGCGTCCACAAGCGTCTGGGGAAAAGGCTGCGGACACCAGCCCCGATTATCCCCGTCTGCGCAACCATTTCCCAAACACCCCCGCTCCCCGGCGAGTTATTCCCAACCCTCGTTTGGGATATGCGCCCACATCTAGTGGTCCGCCCCGCGCTCTGCGCGGAATTCCGCGCAAGGGAAGCGCAAACGCGAAGTTACCCACATATCCCCAGTCCCTACTACTGCTAACTCTTAATATTCTCGTGAAGAAGGATAATCAATACGATGCCCGTCCACGAATAGACGTTACGCCCTGGCCCGCCGTTGCGTTCCTCTTATCAGCAAATCTTAATAATTCGCGACTTTAGAATAATACGACATAAGACATATTGACATGCTCTAAGTATCTTGTTATAGTGAGGGTGCCAACGGAGAAGCACCCGATACAAGAAAGGAGTTGCAGATCCGGTGGTGAGGCAGCCCCGAGAAATCAGAAGGCGGTTCCAGGCTCGAAGGACAACCAGGAAACTGGAAACTCGAACAAACCGGTTGATCGAGACGCCTTACAAGCGCCAAAATCTACAACGCCGGTAAGTAAATCAGCGAGTGAAGAGCGAGCCAGGAATTCACGAAGCCCGAAGGTTGCTTGGGGCGCCTCCATTTAACGGCAAAGGGGGGGAGCGGTCGGCTGCTCCCCCCCTTCTTCTTTAAACTCGGCCCTCACTCCCCGGCGGACACAAACGGTTCTGAAGCCTGGATCGCCGCGCGCCACGTGGTCCCACCCGGATCACCTGCCGGCAGCCGTGGGATCGCATATGGATCGAAGTCGGGCAGGAACGGCGACTTTGACATGCCACCGGTCGGCTTCACCGCAGCGCCAAACGCATAACCTTGTTCCGCGGTCCCTCCCCCGCGCAGCAGCAGCGGGTTCTGCGGCAGCTGCCCGTCAGGCAGCGCCAGCGACACGACGTCATAATCCGGCAGCAGCGGGGCCAGCGCTGCCTCTGCTGCGAAGAGCAAGCTCTGTGTCGCCTCGTCCGTCTGGTCCCCCAGCGCCACCCCACCTTGCGGCATCACGCCGATCTCAAAACCCCACCCAACGAGCGTCTGCAACTTGAAGCTGGCCAGGTCACCCGTGCCGAAGATACTGTCGTTGCTGTTTCGGTCGGGCCGCACGAAGAACGTGGCGCGCGGCGGAAAGTCCGCGGGATGCAGCGCCGCAAAGTCCAGCAGCACGCCCGCGGCCGACGCCGGGTCGACCGTGCCCCCCTCCAGCAATGTGAAGTGGCTCGGCAGCGACCCGTCGAACGTCAGAACCACGGCTTTTTTCCCCGCCGGCGCCCCGTGTTCCTGCCCCTGCGCCAGGTCCCGCACCGTCGTCGGGTAATAACCCTGCGCCAGTAGCCACTCCAGGTCGTCGCGCAACACCTCCGGCGCAACCTCACCGTAGACCAGCACCGGCGTCTGTCCCACGGTGTTCGGCACGAACGCCGGCTGCGCCGACACAAGCGCCTCCTTAGTGTACTTCACCGCAGGGTCCCACAGCAGCCACCCGCGGCCGCCGCCCTCGCGCGCGCCGTCCATCTGCCGCCGGATTTCAGCCGGCGTATATGTCCGGTAGTCGAACGCATAGTCCTTGAAATCCTGCAGCCACGGCCGGATCTCGATGTTCGGGTTAATCTCTTTCGTCCGCCGGAGCGACCGTTCCGTGCTCTTGTTAAGGATTTCGTACGGGTAGGCAATTGCGTTTCGGAATTTCGGATCTTCTCCGGGCAAGCCGCTGGCGAAGGTTGAGGGATAGATCATCGGCGCCAGCACGTCCACGTAGGGCGCGATCACTTCGAGGTGCTGCCCGATGCCAAGGTCGTCTGGCGCCCACGCGGTGTAGCCGAAGACATCCGCGCTCACCTTAACGCCCCGCGGCCGCAGCGCCGCGCTCGCTCGGCTCAGGATGCCGCTGATCGCCGCCACTCGGGTGTCGTAGGTGTTGGGCAGGGAGTAGAGCGCGCCGCCTACGTTCCCGTCCGTCGGGAAGCGCACGTAGTCGAACTGCACCTCGTCAAACCCGTAGTCCGCCGCCTCCATCGCGAGCGCCACATTGTAGTCCCAGGCGCCCTCGCGGTTCCCGTCGACCCAGCCCATACCCTCCTGGTCATGCCAGATGCCGCCATGCGCCGTGTCCACGATGGCCCACGCGGGGATCGCTTTGGTCAGCACGTTATCCTTAAAGGTGACGATGCGCGCGATGAGGTAGACATCACGCTCCTTGAACCACTTGAGGAATTCTTCGGGGTCTTGGACCGTGGGCGCGCGATCGGCGCCGATCTCCTTCGCCAGCGGTACTTTCGTCGGAAAGGCCATGTACCCGCGGTCGCTCTTAAAGTCGAGCACAACCGCGTTAAGTTCAGTCGTCTCCAGCAGATCGTGGACCCGCGCCATGAAGTCCGCGTTGCCCATGGCCGCGGCGGAGACGTAGAACCCCTTCACGTAACCGGTCCGATCGATCTCGCCGGGGGGCGCGGGTTGCGCCGCGCGCGCCGGCAATGTTTCGCCGGCCACGCCGCCGCTGGGCGCGAGCGCGGCGGGAGTAAACAGCGTGAACATGAGCGCAGCCGCGGCGACAAATAGCGGCCAGCGCCGCGCGCGCATCGCATGGGGGGCGTGTTGAAGCGCTGTCACGTTGTCGATCAGACCTCCTCGATCGCCGCTGCTGATCTTAACCGGAGACGTATTGCGCAATCTTATAACAAGCTTCCAAAAAATGCAACATGATTATTGGTTGCGGAGACCGAGCGCGGCAGGAGTCAACTCCGCAACATACGGCAGGTTGCGATACGCCTCTTTGTAGTCCAGTCCGTAGCCGACCACGAACCGGTCCGGCAGTTCAAAGCCCTTGTAGCGCACAGGGATTTCTGCAATGCGCCGCTGCGGCTTGTCGAACAGCGCGCACACCTCCAGGCTGAGCGGATCGCGCGCCCGCAGGTTGCGGAGCAGATAGGAGAGGGTCAGCCCTGTGTCGATCACGTCCTCGACAAAGAGCACGTGCCGCCCCTCGACCGGCTCCTCGAGGTCTTTCGTCAGCCGGACTGGCCCCTTCGCAGCTGAGTCTGGGCGGTACCGGGAAATAGCCATGTAGTCGACGCTGACTGGCACGGTGATCGCGCGCAGCAGGTCGCTCATGAAGAACACCACGCCCTTGAGCACGCCGACCACAAGCGGGTTGCGTCCGTCATAGTCCGCGCTGATCTGCCGGCCAAGCTCCGACACGCGCTGTCTCAGCGCCGTCTCGGAATATAGAATGCGCCCCACGCCGGGGGGAAGTTGGGGATACACGCTCATAGCTCGTTCGCCATCATGTCGTTCGCGTCCTCCACGCCGAACTTCAGCAGCAGGTTTCGGATGTCCCCGCGCTTGAACAGTTTAATGTTGATCTCGGGGTGCAGCTCGCGCAGCCGCTTGAGCTTGCGGTTCTTGTGCCGGATTTGGCTCGGCTGCATCGTGGTCAGTTCTACATACAGGTCCTGATCCGGCAGATAGAAGTCGGGCGAAAAAGCCTCGACCACCCGGCCCCGGCTGTCGCTTTCGAGCACGAACGTGCGCGGCTCGTACTCCCAAGGGATGCCGTAGAAGTCGAGGATGCGCGCGAATTCCACCTCGACGGGATGCGAGAACGGCAACGGGACCCCCTCGCTCATGACTCGCAGCCCTCCAGGTTCGTTTCCGCCGCGTTGAGCATGAGCGCGTCCGCCGAGGCGCAGACAATATCGATGGCCATCGGCACCGTGAGCCGCGACATATTCAGGATCACGTCGTACAGCGATTCGTCATTCCACCTCGCGCCAAAATGCCGGCGGTGATAGCTGGCGCGCGCCGCATCCGACGCCGCGACCCGCGCGGCTGCCACCTCGGCAGACGCGCCGCATCGCGCCTGCACCGTCGCGCAACGCAAGTCCACGGGCGCGGTGATCCGCACGTGCAGCACGTCGCGGCGTCCGCCGAGCGCCACCTGCCCGCCGCGTCCCACCAGCAGCACGTCGCCCTGCGCGGCCTGCTCGGAGATGATCTCGACCACCTTCTCGCGATAGCGCTTCAGGCTGTCCGCCGACGGTTTCACGCCCAGCAAGCCCAACTCGTCCAACTCAGCCAGCGCCACTTCGCCCGCGCCCGCATCGGCAGCCGCCCGGTTAATGAGTTCGCGCCCCACCAGCCGCAGCCCGATCCGCTGGGCCACGCCCACCGCAACGTCGTCGCCGCGGCTCCCCAGCTCCCGCGAAAGCGTAATGACTGTCATGATGGATCTCCCTTCACCACAAAGACACAATGACACAAAGAAATCTAGCCATACAACCCATTCTTCATCGTGCCGATGTGCCTTTGTGTTAAGAACGCCCCTATCCTGCCGCCAGCCTCTCCGCAAGCCCGGAATATCGCTGCCGCGACCGGTCGTTCTGCACCGCAATCGCCACCGCCCGCGGCGTGCCGACCAACACCACGAGCTTCTGCGCGCGTGTGACTGCCGTGTAAAGCAAGTTACGCTGCAACATCATGTAGTGCGTCGGCAGCAAAGGGATCACGACGGCCGGGAACTCGCTCCCCTGCGACTTGTGCACGCTCACCGCGTAGGCATGCACCAACTCGTCCAATTCGAGGAAGTCATAACTGATCAGCCGGTCTTCCATCTGCACCGTGACCACCTGGTCTTCGAGATCCACGTCGCCCACCTGCCCCATGTCGCCGTTGAATACTTCCTTGTCGTAGTTGTTGCGGATTTGCATGACCCGGTCGCCCATCCGAAACGCGCGCCCCCCCGCAACACGCTCCGGCGCGCCCGGCCCCGGCGGATTCAGCGCCGTCTGTAGCAGCGCATTGAGGCTTCCCACCCCCACCGCGCCCCGGTGCATCGGGCTCAGCACCTGGATTTGATCCGGGGCCAGCCCGAACTTGCGCGGGATGCGCTCCTGCACCAGCTCCACCACCAGCCCCGCGGCCTTCTCCGGGTCCTCTTCCTTGAAGATGAAGAAGTCCACGCTGTTCTTGTTGTCGAGCACCGGCATCTGTCCCCTGTTGATCCGGTGCGCGTTCGAAATAATGTAGCTCCCCTCCGCCTGTCGAAAGATGGTATCCAGTCGCACGACTTCCGTGTTCGGCAGCGCAGCGAGGGCATCCTGAGCGGAGCGCCCTCCCGCGGGAGGGTGCGCAGTCGAAGGATGCGATCCCCCCCCGCTTCCCTCGATCGCCTCAATAATATCCCGCAGCACGTTCCCCGCGCCCACGCTCGGCAGCTGGTCGATATCCCCCACCAGGAGCAGGTGCGCTCCCGCCGGCACGGCCTTGAGCAGGTTGTTCGTCAGCAGCAGGTCCAGCATCGAGGCCTCGTCGACGATGATCAGGTCCGCATCGAGCGGGTTTTCCTCGTTGCGCTGAAACGCCAGGCCCGCGTCGCCCGGCTTAAACTCCAGCAGCCGGTGCAGCGTCTTCGCGGGCCGCCCGGTCGCCTCCGATAGCCGCTTGGCCGCGCGCCCCGTCGGCGACGCCAGCGCAATAGATGCCCTGACCGACTCGGCAAGCCGGATGATGCTCCGCACCGTGGTCGTCTTCCCCGTGCCCGGCCCACCTGTCAGCACCGCCACGCGCTTCGTCAGCGCCGCCTCCACCGCCTCCATCTGCCTCGGAGTCAGTGTCTGGCGGTTGGGCGCGTCCGCAGCCAGCAAGGCGAAGGCCGCAGCCCAGTTGAAGGCCGCAAACGCGGGCAGCCGGTCCCCCTCCGCCTCGGCCAGCCGCCGCAGCCGCCCGGTCACGCCGACCTCGCCGTAATAAAACGGCAGCAGGTAGACCGGTCGCTCCTCTGCCAGCGCTAGCACAGGGGCGCGCGGCGCCCGATCCTCCGCCCAGCCCGGCGTCTCGCCCTCCACCCACACCTGCTCATCTTCGAGCAGGCTGCGGATGCCCTCGCGCGTCTTCTCTTCGTCCACGCCCAGCAGTTCGGCCGCGCGTTTCGTCAGCTCCTTTTCGGGCAGGTACGTATTGCCCTCGTCCGCCGCCTCGCTCAGCGCGTAAGCCACCCCCGCAGCCACCCGTTCGGGCGCATCATGCGCGATGCCCAGCTCCTGCGCGATCTTGTCCGCGGTCAGAAACCCGATGCCGTACACCTCGCGCGCCAGCTTGTACGGGTCATTCTGAACGACGTCGATCGCGTCGTCGCCGTACCGCTTGTAGATGCGCACCGCCAACCCGGTCGACACGTTGTGGCTCTGCAGGAAGAGCATCACTTCCTTGATTTTCTGCTGCTCGGCCCAGGCGCGCGCGATCATGTCCACGCGCTTGCGGCCCACGCCCAGCACCTCCAACAGCCGGCCCGGCTCGTTCTCGATCACCGACAGCGTCTCCGCCCCAAACTTCCGCACGATCCGCTTCGCCGTGACCGGACCGATCCCCTTAATCAGCCCGCTGCCAAGGTACCGCTCGATCCCTGCGGCAGTCGCCGGCAGCACCGTCTGCACCGACTCCGCCTTGAACTGCCGTCCGTACTGCGCGTGCGCCGTCCACCCGCCCGTCAGCGCGACCGACTCGCCGACGTTAATGCCGAGCATGTTGCCGACAACGGTCACGGTCTGCGCCTGTCCGTCGGGCAGGAGTTGCACGACCGAGTAGCCGTTCTCCTCGTTGTGGTACGTGATGCGCTCGATCGTCCCGCGCAAGGTGCTTGCTGTCACAACGTGATTTTACCACCGATCTTTTTGACTCGCGGACGGGTTGCCCAAGTATACTGGTCACAGCGCATCGCCGAAAGGATGACTTGAATGGCAAAACCGGACGAGCTAACCGAGCGGGAGCGGGATGTCGTGGAGCAATTGCTGGAAGGCAAGGGCAACAAGCAAATCGCCCGCGCGCTGCATATTTCTGAAAGCACGGTTGAATTCCACCTGAAGAACGTCTACACCAAGCTCGGTGTGAGTTCCAGAACCGAATTGGTGCTCAAACTGGGGAAATCCACAGTTGCGGATTCGGCGGATGTCCCCGTAAATGAGGACAGATTCGGCTTGTCGAAAGTCGCTGTCGCGGCGAGAGAAGCTGTGTCGAAAATCGGCAAGGAGTTGAACATGGCGAGTTTGGTAAGTGGGGAAGGCGCAGGTGAAGGTGGAGCGATGACGTTCGGACGGTCCATTCGCGTCTGTCTGACCAAATACGCGGAGTTTACCGGCCGCGCCTCGCGGCCTGAGTTCTGGTGGTTTGCGCTGTTCGTGACCCTGGTTGTCGCCGCATTGACGTATATAAGTGAAGTTCTGGCCAGCGTGTTCCTGATCGCGGTGCTGCTGCCCCTGCTGGCCGCAGGATCGCGGCGGCTCAATGACGCGGGCCACAGCCCCTGGTGGCTGTTGTTCCTGCTGGCGCCCGTCGGCGGCCTCGTCCTGCTGGTGATTCTGTGGGCGCTGCCCTCCGCTGCTCCACAGCCGGAGGATTCCACCTCAGCCTGAGTGCCTCAGATTCGCACGCGGCAGCGTCCGCGCACGATGCCGCACCCTCCCGCCCCGGCAAGTGCTATAATAGTCCTTGCCGGCAATGGCCGGCGAGCCGGTGGCTTTCGGCGATGGCCGGCAGCTTTCGGCGATGGCCCGGCACACCAGCGCGCGCCGGGTGCGGAGGGAAACATGACCCAAACCGTTGTGATCTACGCGTCGCGCCGAGAGCGGAGCCGCCTGAGTCGCCAGGGGTACGATATTCTCGCCGAGTATGAGGACTACGTCCTCGTCCGCGCCACCGGCGAGCAAGTCGACCAACTGCGGCGGAGCGGCTACGAAGTCGAAGTGTACCAGTCCCAGCCGGCCCCCGGTCTGGGTTTCGAAGCCACCCAACCCCCGTTCGACCCCGGCCCCTCAACGTTCGGGCCGGGAGAGCATTACTACCTGGTCAACTTCGCAGGCCCGATCAAACCGGAATGGCTGGCGGAGATCGAGCGCCACGGCGGACGGCCGCAGGAGCCGGAGCCGCCGCACGGCTACGTCGTCGCGCTGGACGATTCCGCGTATGAGTTTCTGACGCAGGCGCCGTATGTCGACGAGGTCCGCCATTACGGCGTCGACCGCCGCATCAGCCCCGACGTATTGGTGACCACCGGCGACGACCCGGCCATCGCCCGCGGCGTGATTCGCGGCGAGGCGAACACCTACACCGTCCGCTTTTTCGAGCACGACGACCTCGTCGCGGCGCTTCCGCAAATCGACCAGATGGGCGGTGCGGCAAGCGATCCGCTGCCCGGCACCCGCGTCATCACCGTCGCCTTCGACCCCGCTCGCGAAGATATGGCCCAGGTCGTCAGCGGGCTCGCCCGACTGCACGGCGTGCGCTCGGTGGAGCCGTACATCCTGCGCCAGCTGCGCAACAACATCGCCGGCGGGCTCATGGGCGCGACGGAGGCGCAAGACCCATCGGGGTTAAAACTTAGCGGCCGGGGCGAGATCGTAGGCGTGGCCGACTCGGGGCTGGACACCGGCGTCCCGAGCACCGGCGTCCCGAGCAGCATTCATCCCGACTTCGCCGGGAGAATCACGGCCCTCCTCAGCTGGCCCGTCTCCTCCGAGTGGTCCACCCTGGTGACCAACGTCGGTGAGGATGACGGCGCCGCCGATGCTCGCTCCGGCCATGGCACGCATGTAGCCGGTTCGGTTCTCGGAAGCGGCGCGGTCTGGAAGACGCTGGGGCAGGAAGGCAGTGCAGTGCGCGGCCTGGCGCACGAGGCCAACCTCGTCTTTCAGGCCATCGAACAGCGGTTGAAATGGACGGAAGCGTATCGGCAATCATATTTCCGCCAGTACCGGCGCTATCCGCCCGAGCACGGCCTCGCCGGGCTGCCGGCCGACCTGAGGGCGGTCTTCCAGCAGGCTTACAACGCCGGCGCGCGGATTCATACGAATAGCTGGGGCGGCGGTATGTTTGGCGCGTACGACGACTACGCGGAGCAGGTCGACCGCTTCATGTGGGAGCGCAAGGAGTTCCTGGTCCTCTTCGCGGCCGGCAACGACGGCACGGACGACAACCGCGATGGGATCGTGGACAGCGGCAGCATCACCCCGCCCGGCACGGCCAAGAACTGCGTTACCGTGGGCGCGGCGGAAAACGTCCGCTCGGATGGCGGCTACCAGCGAGGCTACGGCAGCCTCTGGCCCGACAACTACCCGGCGCCGCCCCTCAAAACCGACCTGCCCTCGGACAATTCCGACGATATGGCAGCATTCTCCAGCCGCGGGCCCACCCGCGACGGCCGGGTCAAGCCGGACGTTGTCGCCCCCGGCACCAACGTCCTCTCGACGCGGTCCTCTGCATGGAGCGGCGTGACTCCCGGCTGGGGCGCATGGAGCGTCAGCAGCAGCTACATGTTTAACGGCGGGACCAGCATGGCCACTCCCCTCGTCGCCGGGGCGGTCGCGCTCATCCGCCAGTATCTCCGCACGGTCAAGCGCCGCGCCAACCCGTCCGCCGCGCTCGTCAAGGCGACGCTGCTCCACGGCGCGCAGTACCGCAGATATCGTCACGAGCCGGCAGGGGAAGGGCTATACGACAACGCGCAGGGGTGGGGACACGTGAACCTCTGCGAGAGCCTCACGCCGGGCAGCGGCATTGACGTGCGCTACTATGACCAGCGCCGCGGCCTCAACACCGGCCAAAGCTGGCGCTGGACCGCCACGGTCAACGACGCGACGCTACCGCTCGCCTTCACGCTCGTGTGGACTGACTACCCCGGCAGCCCGAACGTCTACCCGAACCTCGTCAACGACCTCGACCTGGTCGTGACAAGCCCTTCGGGCAAGCTCTACTACGGCAATAGCCGCGCCGGCCAACCGGGCGGCTCGCCCGACCGCGTCAACACGGTCGAACGCCTCATCATTCCCGAACCGGAGCTCGGGCGTTACAGCATCCGCGTCCGCGCGTTCAACGTGCCGCGCGGACCTCAGGATTTCGCCCTCGTGTATTCCGGTGGGTTAGTGTAGGGGCGGGCACGCGTGCCCGCCCCCATCCTGCGGCCATTACGCCCCCCTGGTGTATTCCAGCGGGTTAATGTAGGGGCGGGCCCGGGTGCCCGCCCCTCAGGCCATCACGCCTGCGCCCCGCGCATTTCGGCGGGTTGATCTAGCGGGCGGGCCTGCGTGCCCGCCCACCCACGCCTTGAGGCATCCTGAGCGGAACGAAGTGAAGTCGAAGGATGCCTCAAGGCGCGATGCTACCCCTTCGCCTTCGCCGCCACTCGCTGCTCGAACTTCGCCAGGTCGATCAACGCGCGTTCGTGCGTCCCTTCGCCGATCAGGTCCGTCCCGTCGTGCGCCGACACCTTAAATAACAGTCGCCGCCCGTCCACTGACAGCAGCTCTGCCTTCGCAGTCACCGTCGCGCCGAGCGGCGTAGCCGCCAGGTGCTTAACATGCACCATCGTTCCCACGGATTGCTGCCCCGCGGCCAGATAGGGCGCGAGTCCATTCACCGCGGCGCGTTCCATCAGGCGCACCATCTCCGGCGTGGCAAACACCGCAACCGCGCCGCTGCCCAGGTGCCGCGCGGTGACTTCGTTGGAAACGACGATGTTGGCCTCGCCAACAAGGCCCGCGGGAAACTGCGGATTATCGGACATAAAGGCTCCTTTTGCTCAAATAAGAGACCAGGTTTCTCGAAGAAACCTGGTCTCAACTGCTACTATGCCACGGCTCAGCTTACGCAGGTGAAGGCTGCGGCGACGGCGCGCCGCTCGGCCGCCCGCCCTCCGGCGCGCGGTTCGGCGCTGAGCTGCTGCCCTCTGGCGGCGCCTGCTTACGCGGCGGCGCGCCCGGTACGCCCGCAAAGAACGCTTCGAACTCCTCCGCGTCCAGCGTCTCGACCTCGATCAGCTTCTGCGAAATCGTGTCCAGCAGCTCCTTGTGCCGCGTGAGGATGTCCGTCGCCCGGTCGTACGCCTCCGTCACGATGCGGTTCACTTCCTTGTCGATCTCCCGCGCCACCTGCTCGGAGTAGTTCCGCTGCTCGCCGATCTCGCGGCCGAGGAAGATCATTTCGTGACGCTGTCCAAAAACCATCGGCCCCATCGTCGGGCTCATGCCGTACTGCATCACCATCGCCCGGGCCAACTTCGTCACCTTGTCCAGGTCGTCCCCGGCGCCGTTGGTCACATCCTTGAAGTTCAGTTGCTCGGCCACGCGGCCGCCCAGCATCGCGCTCAGATCGTGCTCGAATTTCGTCCGGCTGACCAGCACGCGGTCGTTCTCCGGCAGCGACATGGTGTAGCCAAGCGCCATGCCGCGGGAGACGATGCTGATCTTGTGCACCGGGTCGCACTTCGGCAGCATCCGCCGCACCAGCGCGTGGCCGGCCTCGTGGTACGCGATGATCTCCTTTTCCTTCGCGGAGATGATCCGCGACCGCCGCTCCGGCCCGCCGATAACCCGCTCCACGGCCTCGCTTAGCTCGCTCATGCCGATCGAGCGTTTGTTGCGCCGCGCAGCCAGGATCGCCGCCTCGTTCACCAGGTTCTCCAGGTCCGCGCCCACGAAGCCCGGTCCATCACCACCTGCCGGTCGAAGCGGCCCGGCCGCAGCAGCGCCGGGTCCAGAATGTCCGGCCGGTTCGTCGCCGCAATCAGGATCACGTTCGTGTCCGTGTCGAACCCGTCCATCTCCACCAGGATCTGGTTCAGCGTCTGCTCGCGCTCGTCGTGGCTGCCCCCCAGCCCCGCGCCGCGCTGCCGCCCCACCGCATCGATCTCGTCGATGAAGATGATGCACGGCGAGTTGCGTTTCGCCTGCTCGAACAGGTCGCGCACCCGGCTCGCGCCCACGCCGACGAACATCTCGACAAACTCGGAGCCCGAAATCGAGAAGAACGGCACGCCCGCCTCGCCCGAGATCGCCTTCGCCATCAGCGTCTTGCCCGTGCCCGGCGGCCCGACCAGCAGCACGCCCTTGGGGATGCGCGCGCCCAGCGACGCGAACTTCTGCGGCTCCTTGAGGAACTCGACGACTTCCTGCAGCTCCTGCTTGGCCTCTTCCGCGCCCGCCACATCGGCGAACGTCACGGTCGGCTTGTCGCCCGTGAACACCCGCGCCCGGCTCTTGCC
>JALOOB010000135.1 GCA_025454635.1 Anaerolineae bacterium | reverse complement strand
CCCCACGGCCCGCTCCAGAACGTCCTCATTGTCGGCGCGGGCGAGGCCGGCGCGATGGTTGTCCGCGAGCTGCGCCAGAATCCGCAAATGGGCCTCGTCCCTGTGGGCTTTATCGACGACGATCCGGGCAAGCACGGCGTCCTGCTGAACCGCGTGCGCGTGCTCGGCGGCCGCAGCGCCATTCCCCGACTGGTCCTTGAGCGCGAGGTCGACCAGGTCATCATCGCCATGCCTAGCGCGCCGGGCAAGACGATCCGCGAGATCGTTACGATTTGCGAAGAAGCCGGGGTGCGGGCTCGCATCGTTCCGGGCATCTACGAATTGCTGGGCGGCGGCGTCAAACTTAACCAGCTGCGCGACGTCCAGATCGATGACCTCCTGCGCCGCGAACCCGTGAAGACCGACACCGCGCAGGTCGAAGCCTTATTGCGCGGCAAGCGTGTCCTCGTCACTGGCGCGGGCGGCTCCATCGGCTCCGAATTATGCCGACAGATCCTCCGCTGCGGCCCGGCATCCCTGGTGCTGCTCGGCCACGGCGAAAACTCCATCTTCGAGATTCACAATGAGTTGCGCCGCGATCTGGACGATCCGAGCGCGCCCCGGCTGGCTGATGGCAAGCCCGCGCTCATCCCGGTCATCGCCGACGTCCGCTTTGCCGAGCGCCTGCAGGCCATTTTCAGCCGGTATCGTCCAGAGGTCGTCTTTCACGCAGCTGCGCACAAACACGTGCCCCTCATGGAGGCGAACCTTGCGGACGCGATCACCAACAACGTGCTCGGCACCTTGCGCGTGGTTGAGGCCAGCGCGACGACCGGCGTCGAACACCTCGTGCTGATCTCAACCGACAAGGCAGTCAACCCGACGAGCATAATGGGCGCCACCAAACGCGTCGCGGAGCTGATCGTCCAGGCAGCGGCGCGGCGCACCGGATGCGCATACGTTGCGGTGCGCTTCGGCAATGTGCTGGGGAGCCGCGGCAGTGTCGTGCCGTTCTTTCAAAAACAAATCGCCGCGGGCGGGCCGGTCACGGTCACGCATCCCGACGTCCGGCGCTACTTTATGACGATCCCGGAAGCCGTACAACTCGTCCTGCAAGCCGCGACGATGGGCCGGGGGAGCGAGGTTTTCGTGCTGGACATGGGCGAGCCCGTGCGCATTTCGGACCTGGCGCGCGACCTGATCCGGCTTTCCGGGTTGGAGCCGGAACGCGACATCGAGATCAAGTACACCGGGCTGCGGCCGGGCGAGAAGCTGTTCGAGGAGCTGTTCAACACGGGCGAGGATTACGGCCGGACCGAGCACGAGAAGATCTTCCGCTACCGCAACGGACGGATCGGTGACAGCGAAGGATCGTTGAATGCGCGGCTCGACGCGCTGTTCGAGGCCGCGCGCTGCCAGGACGAGGACGCGATGTTTGCGGGTCTGCGCGAGCTTGTCCCGGAGTACGCGGGCGACGAGAAGGTTGCCACGTGAAAGGGGGGCCGGCCCCGGCCGTCTGGCAGCCCCCCGGCTGGTCGCCGCAGGGGGCTGTCGCATTTTCGCGCTCCTTGATCGCGGACGATGACGGTTTGCGCCGGTGGGCGGCGTCAGGGCCGGATACGGGATGGGGCGACTGGCTGCGCGGGCAGGGAATCGCGCCCTATACGTGGCGCCGGCTGAAGGCAATCGGGTGCGGGGATGCGCTGCCGTCCGTGTGCGCCGCCTCGCTGCGGAGCGCATACTACACCGCCGCGGGCGACGCAGAATTGCATCGGGCTGAGCTGGCCGCTGCGTTGGCCCGCCTGGCCGAGTCGGGCGTGACGCCCATCCTCTTCAAAGGCGCCGCTCTCGCCTACACGGCCTATCCTGATCCCGCATGCCGTCCCATGGGCGATCTCGACCTGTGGGTCGCGGCCGAGGCCATGCCCGCCGCGCGGGCGGCGCTCGCAACGATGGGATACGCAGAGCATGGCAAGGACGACCGGCCCCTTGCCATCCAGGCGCAGATGTCGGGCGAGGTGCAGTTGGTCGGCCGCGCGCCGGGTCAGGGGTTGATCGAGCTGCACTGGGGCGCGTTCGCCGGCGAGTGGCTGCGGCGGACCGCGGCGATCGACCATCAAGGGTTATTCTGTCGCGCGCGGCGCGCGAGCATCGCCGGCCGTGAGGCGTGGACTCTGGCGCCCGAGGATGCGCTGATCCAACTCGCGGTCCACCTTGCTGTCAATCACCAAATGGCCTATCCCGGCATTCGCGGTCTGCTCGACGTGGCCCTGCTCTCTCGCGCCGAGAAGGTCGATTGGCCTGCGCTGGCCGAGCGCGCGAAGGCGTGGCGGGTCGGCGCCGCAACATGGCAGGTGCTGGCAATAACGGACGCCCTGCTCGGTTTGCCGGGCGCCGACGAGGCCATTGCATCGCTCACCCCACCGGCATCGCAGCAGGCCTCGCTCCGGCGCTTCGTGACCGAAGCGACCGTGCTGGCGGGCAAGGATATCACGGGCGGCCCGCGTCGCTTCGCCTATCAGCTTGCGCTGGTCGACCGGCCCCGCGACGCCGCGCGCCTCATCGGCCGCACCCTCTGGCCGGAAAGCGGGTGGCTCAAGGCGCGTTACGGCTCGACGGGGCCGGTGATTCGCGCCCGCCACCTGGCCGGCGCGGCCCGCGGCCGCATTTAGACCCTGATCTTTTGCCACAGAGGCCACCGTGACCTCAGAGAGCTAAACTCTGAGACCGCGGTGGCCTCTGTGGCAAAAAGCGCGGTGCGCTTCTGCGCGCTCTTGTCGTCCTTAGCTCAGGCGCAGGGCCGCCAACGCGCCCTCGACGCTCGCTTCCGGGCTGACGCTGTACTGCGCGTCGGCCACGTTCCCCTGCTCGTCGATCAGGAAGTGCGAGCGAACAATGCCCATGTACGTCTTGCCGTACATGCTCTTCTCCCGCCACACCCCATACGCCTCCGCCACCCGGTGCTCCGGGTCGGCCAGCAGCTTGAACGGCAGGTTGAACTTCGTCTTGAACTTGGCGTGGCTCTTCTCGCCGTCCGGGCTGATGCCGAGCACCAGCGCATTTCGCTCCTGGATCTCCACGTAGTTGTCCCGGAACCCGCACGCCTGGGTCGTGCAGCCGGGCGTGTCGTCCTTCGGATAGAAGTACAGCACGATCCGCTGCCCGCGCAGATCGCGCAGGCGCACGGTGCTGCCATTGTCCGCGGTCAACTCGAAATCCGGCGCCGGCTGTCCAACTGCCGGCACATCCGCCGGAACCTCGACCTCTTTCTTCGCCATCAAACCCTCTCCTGTCATCGCAATTTCACGGCAACACTATACAAAGCATGAACACGAACTGAAGGTGTCCGGCGTACAATTCGGCGGAGGATTAACCATAGAGTTGCCCGGCGGCTCAGCGGTTGGCAGGGCTCTCGGCGGACGGTGGAGTCTTGCGGTCGGCATCGACGGGCGCAGAGAGCTTGCTCATTTGCGCCGCGCCTGCGCGCTGGACAAGTGTTTCCATCAGGTGCGTGGTTTGCGCCACCGTCGAGCGCAGGTCGAAGTGCGCGCGAATCCGCGCCCGCGCAGCCTCACCCATGGCTGCCATGCGCGTCGGGTGCTCGAGCAGGTCGATCGCCCGCTGTCCCACCCCGCGCCAGTCGCCGGGGCTGACCAGCATGCCGGTGCGGCCTTCTTCGACGATTTCGGGCACCCCACCAACACCTAACGCCACAACCGGCAGCTCGCACGCCATCGCTTCGAGCAGCGAAAGCGGCATGCCCTCGATGCGGGACGTTTGCAGCAGCAGGTCGATGCCGGGATAGACCTTCGAGGTGTCGGGCCACAGGCCGGCAAAATGCATGACCTCCGACAGCCCCATATCGGCGGTCATCTGCTGCATTCGGTCATATTGATGCCCCGTGCCGACCATAACAAAGTGGGCCTGGGGCGCTTCGTCATGGATCACCTGCGCGGCCTGGAGGAACTGATCGGGTCCTTTTTCCACGTCGATCCGGCCGACGAAGCCGACCAGTGGCGTTTCCGGCGCCACGCCGAGCGACGCGCGAAAGGCTGCGCGCGTGCGCTCGGACGGCCGGAACACGTCCAGATCGACGCCGTTGTTTATCAGGGTCACGCGCTCGGGCGCAACGCCCATCGCCAGGGCTTGCATGTAGGCTTCCTGGCAGACGACGATCAGGTTCGTGTTCGTGGTCCGGTGGATGCCCAACTCGTGTGTCGTGATCGAGTTGCCGTGCACGGTGGCGAGGGCCGGGGTCTGCGTAAGCGCGCCGGCAAGCCCCGCCAGCACGTGCGCCTTCGGCAAATGCCCGTGGATCAAGTCGACCTGGAAGTTGCGCGTGATCTCGACCGCGGCCTGGATCGATCGCCACGGGGGATCATCATCCATGCGCGCCACAAAGACGGCCGCACCCATCCCGCGCAGCACTTCGGTGATCGGGCTTTCGTATGGGCAAAGACAGGTGATCTGAAACCGGTCCCGAGGCATCGAACGCACGAGGTTGCGCACGTAGGTCTCCATACCGCCCACGATTGCGCTTGCCATCACCTCGAGAACGTGCAGCTTATCTTTTCCCGATGCGCCGACGCCATCCGCGACGCTCCACACTGTTCGCATCTCGGCCGGCATCGGCCGGGGCTCAACGTGAGGCTCTTTGGTTTTCATGGTCCCTCGTCATAATACTTGCATCATAACAGATAGCGCATCTTTTTGCAAAGATTATGTAACGACGGGAACAGTTGCGCAACAATAAGCATATGGGCGCACGCGCTCGTAATTTGCATCGTTAGCATTTCCTTATATAATGTCAGTAATCGGAATGATCGGATAAATAGAACGAATACCTGGGAGGGGAGTCAGCGATCGGACCACACCGCATGATTATTTCCCGCATCGATTCTGCCTTTTTGCGTTACCTGCTGACGCACGGCTGCGAGCCGGGCGCGCGGCTGCCCTCGCTGGAGGAGATCTCTAACGAGATCGGCATCAGCATCGGTAAGCTGCGCGAGCAGTTTGAGGTCGCGCGCGTCCTGGGCCTGGTGGAGGCCAGCCCCCGCCGCGGCATTCGCTGCCTCCCCTACGAGTTCACCAACGCGGTGCGCCTCGGCCTCATGATCGGCCTCGCGCTCGATCCGCAGGCGTTTCGCGCGTACAGCGCGCTGCGCATCCATCTGGAGACCGCATTCTGGGATGAGGCGGTCGCGCTGCTGACGGACGAGGACCGGACGGACCTCCTCGCGCTGGTCGAACGCGCGCAGGCGAAGCTCAACACGGACCGCATCCAAATTCCCTACCCCGAGCACCGGGCGTTTCACCTGGCAATTTACAAGCGGCTTAATAACCCCTTCGTCCAGGGGCTTCTCGAAGCCTACTGGGACGCATATGAAGCGGTCGAGTACAACACCTACGCCGATTACGGTTACCTTCAGGAAGTGTGGTCGTATCACGAGCGCATCGCGCGCGCACTCGTCGCCGGGGAGTCGGATCTCGGCAAGGAGTTGCTGGTCCAGCACATGCGCCTGATTGACAAGATGGGCGTGTCGCACGAGACGGGCGCCTCGCGGGAGGCGGCGAACAACGGATCCGACCACGCGGTCCCTCTCACTCTGAAACAGTTCGAAGGAGAAGCGGTATGACGATCGCAGTCCAAGAGGCTGCCATGCCCGTGGCAAACCGGCCGGAAGTGGTCAATAACTTCTCGCTCAATATCGCCACGATCAACGGCTCGGGCAGTCAGACCAGCAACGGCGTCCTTTTGCGCGCGTTCTTCAAGATGGGCATCCCCGTCACGGGCAAGAACCTGTTCCCCAGCAACATCCAGGGCCTGCCGACCTGGTACGTCATCCGGTTGAGCAAGGACGGCTACCTGGCCCATCGCGACCCCTACGAGATTGCGGTCTGCCTGAACGGCCGCACCGCTGCGGAAGACATGGCGAAGGTGGCCGAGGGCGGCATCGTGCTCTACGACGACTCGTTGCCCATCGCCGCTCGCCGCCCCGACGTCACCTACTACCCCATGCCCGTCGGCAAGCTGGTCAAAGAGGCCGGCGTGCCGTTCGAGCTGAAGGACTACATCGCCAACATGGTCTACGTTGGCGTGCTGACCTACCTGCTCGGCATCGACATGAAGGAAATCGAGGACGCGGTGTCGTGGAACTTCGACGGCAAGCCGAAGCCGATCGAGCTGAACATGAGCATGGTGCGCCGGGCGTATGCCTGGGCGCAGGAAAACCTGACCAAGACCGACCCGTACCGCGTGCGCCCCATGACCGGCTTCAACGAGGACAAGGTGCTGGCCGATGGCAACACCGCGGCCGCGCTGGGCACGATCTTCGGCGGGGTCTCGTTTGTCGCATGGTACCCGATCACCCCAGCCTCCAGTGTCGTCGACGGGCTGAACAAGTACCTGCCAAGGCTGCGCACCGACCCCGACACCGGCAAGGCGAACTTCGCCGTGGTGCAGGCAGAGGACGAACTGGCTGCGCTCGGCATGGTGGTTGGCGCAGGCTGGGCGGGCGCCCGCGCGATGACCGCGACCGCCGGTCCCGGCCTCGACCTGATGGCCGAGTTCGCCGGCCTTGCCTATTTTGCCGAAGTGCCCGCGGTCATCTGGGACATCCAGCGCATCGGCCCGTCGACCGGCCTGCCCACGCGCACCAGCCAGGGCGACATCTCCGAGGCGTACTATCTCAGCCACGGCGACACCCGGCACGTCCTGCTGTTCCCGTGCGATCCGGCCGAGGCGTTCGAGTTCGGCAACACCTCGCTCGACCTCGCGGAGCGGCTTCAGACGCTCGTCATCGTGTTGAGCGACCTCGACCTGGGCATGAACGTTTGGATCAGCCCCAAGTATCAGTATCCCGAGACGCCGCTGGATCGCGGCAAGGTGTTGTCGCTGGAGCAACTGCAGGAACTCGGCAATTCGTGGGGCCGCTACAAGGACGTGGACGGCGACGGCATTACCTGGCGCACACTCCCCGGCACGAAGCACCCCGCCGCGGCATACTTCACCCGCGGCACCGGCCACACCGACATGGCGACTTACAGCGAGCGGCCCGAGGACTGGGAGAACAACCTGATCCGTCTGCGTCGCAAGTTCGACACCGCGCGCGAACTGGTGCCCGCGCCGGTCGTGGATGCGCCGGCTGGCGCGCGCGTCGGCATCATCAGCGTCGGCTCAAACCATCCCGCGATCGTCGAGGCGCGCGACCTCCTGCGCGAGCAGGGCATCGAGACGGCCTACATGCGGCTGCGCGCGCTGCCGATCAACAACACGGTGCGCGAATTCATGCGCTCGTACGATAGGGTCTTCGTGGTCGAGAACAACTTCGACGGCCAGTTGCACCAGATCCTGCTTTCCGAGGAGCCCGTATGCGGCGGCGGCTTGGTGTCCGTGTCGCGCTGCAACGGCATGCCGCTCACCGCAACGTGGATCGCGGAACAGATTAACAAGGGTCTGTGAGGTGAGATGATGACTACTCCGACTGCACCCGCGGCGCCTGCCGCCAAGGTTAATCTCCTCGGCCTCGACAAGGCCGCGTACAAGGGCGCGCCCTCGACCCTGTGCAAGGGCTGCGGCCACGACACGATCAGCCAGCGCATCATGAACGTGGCATGGGAGCTCGGCCTGGACCAGACGCAGGTGATTAAGCTGAGCGGCATCGGCTGCTCGTCCAAGTCGCCCGCGTACTTCCTTGGCAGCAGCCATGCGTTCAACGGCGTGCACGGCCGCATGCCCGCCGTGGCCACGGGCGCGGCGGTCGTGAACCGGGAGCTGACCGTCATCGGCATCAGCGGCGATGGCGACACGGCTTCAATCGGCACCGGGCAGTTCAAGCATGCGGTGCGCCGCAACGTCCCGATGGTCTACATCGTCGAGAACAACGGCGTTTATGGCCTGACGAAGGGCCAGTTCAGCGCCACCGCGGACCTGGGCCAGCGGCTCAAATATGCGGGCGTGAACAATCTGCCGCCCCTCGACATCTGCCTCGAAGCGCTCGCGGCAAACGCGACGTTCGTCGCGCGCTCGTTCGCCGGCGATCCGCGCCAGGTCGAAACGCTGCTGAAGGCGGCGTTCTCCCACCGCGGCATCGCCGTGCTCGACATCATCAGCCCGTGCGTGACCTTCAACAACCACGACGAATCGACCAAGAGTTACTCGTGGGGCAAGCAGAAGGAAACCGCGCTCAACGAGCTGAACTTCATCCCGCCCTTCGAGGAGATCACCGTGGGCTACTATGAGGGCGAGATGGAAGTGGCGATGCACGACGGTTCGCGCGTGGTCCTCAAGAAGTTGGACCCGGACTACGACCCGACGGACAAGCTGAACGCCTTCAAGACGTTGGAGGAGGCGCGGCAGCGGCAGCACTTCATCACCGGCCTGATCTACATCAACCAGCAGGAGCGGCCGGACCTCCACGAACTGCTGCCGAGCCGCGCGGCGCTGGAAGAAGTGCTGGCGAAGCTGTAAGGTCCTCGCCGGAACATTGACGGAATAGACTGCGGCCGGAGAGCACCTCTCCGGCCGCAGTTATCATGACGGTGAGTCAATCACCCGCTTGCCGCGCGGCGTCTGCGTCTTTTCGGAATCTCTGAGATTCGCAGCACCAGTCGTAATGCTTCGTTTACTGAGTCATCGGTCGGGAAAGACTGCGCCAGGTCCGGCGCCAGCACGATGATGTTTTTCGCCACGCGGCGCTTTGGGTCGTAGCGGCCTTTAGGAAGGACCGGCATTTGCGACAGGTCGTACTCGTCTTCCAATTCGTAATCGTTTGGATCATTCAGCTTCTGCATAGTATCGTTCCTCAGCCCGCGTAGCCTGCCGGGCGCTGATAATCCTAACTCGCGTACCTCGCTCGGTATGCGCTACCAATAGCAAGCGTTCCTGTTTGGATCGCCCAATAGTAATGTAACGCTCTTCGTCTGTCGAATGGTCCTCATCGAGGAGCGTAATATAGAGTTCATCACTAAAGACCGTGGCAGCTTCCTCGAATGAAACCCCGTGCTTTTCAATGTTACGGCTGGCCTTATCTCGGTCCCACTCAAAGTGCTCGCTATCCATTCCTCTGCCCTTACGTCTGTTGCCAGGTTCATACTACCATCTGCCACAGAAACGATCAAGCTGCGCAAGAAACGGCCTCCGAGATCCGCAGGATCTCGGAGGCCGTTTCCACTGTTGATCTCACAACGGCTGCCTCACTTAGCCGGCAGCCTTAAGTAAACCGCCTTACTTTACCCACCCGCGCGTCGCGACCGCATCGGCCACACGCTTCACCGACACGAGGTACGCGGCGAGGCGGTTGTGCGTCTTGTGCAAGTCCGCCA
>JALOOB010000451.1 GCA_025454635.1 Anaerolineae bacterium | reverse complement strand
CGGGCGCTCGCCGATCAGCAGCACCATCAGGACCACGTCGGGGTAATTCTCCGAGATGCCGTTGGCGATCTGCTTCAGGACGGTCGTCTTGCCGGCCTTTGGCGGCGACACGATCAGGCCGCGCTGGCCGCGACCGATGGGCGCCACCATGTCGATGAGGCGCGTCGCGAGCACTGACGGCTGCGTCTCCAGCTCCAGTTGCTGGAACGGGAAGATGGGCGTCAGGTCCTCGAACTTCGGCCGCCGCTTGGCGACCTCGGGATCCACGCCGTTGACCGCCTCGACCTTGAGGAGGCCGTAATACTTCTCCGACTCTTTCGGCGGACGCACCTGCCCAACGACAAAGTCGCCGGTGCGCAGCCCGAAGCGGCGGATCTGGCTCTGGGAGATGTACACATCTTCCGGGCCGGGGTTCATGTGCTTGTTGGCGCGCAGGAAACCGATGCCGTCCTGGATGACTTCCAGCGTGCCGCCGCCAAAGATGAGGCCCTGGGCTTCTGTTTCGGCGCGCAAGAGGCGCATGATGAGGTCGTACTTCTTGAGCCGCGTGTACCCAGTCAACTGCATCGTTCGGGCGACGTCCTGTAGCTCAGTCAGTGTCTTCGTTTCGAGTTCCGCAATGTTCATGCACGGCTCTCCAGTCGAGAGGACCTCTCCGATGAGAGGAATAAGAGGTTAATGCAATACAAACCATCAGACGGCGCGCGTGGCCGCAATGGTCAACACTCTAAGAATCTAACGGACACTTCCGTCCGGTCGGACTCTCAATAATAGTGCCGATGCAAACGAGCATCGTGGTCCTTAGGTATGGGATCCAATAATGGAGGATGAATCCTGCAAGATTTGTCCTGGTATCTCTCATCCAACTTGCCTGGCAGCAGTTCAAGGGCCGCGGACAAGCGCAACCTGCGCCGAACGCATTGGAATAGCAAGCAGAGAGTGTGAGAGGGTGGGTGGACGCGCTAACTTAACCAACACAATTATAGCACACCGTCACTAAGGCGTCAAATGCGTTTTACGCTCAACAGCGACATGACGGGCATCGGATACCCGTCATGTCCATTCATCGTCAGTCGTACTTGATCGGGCTGAACAGCATCAACTTGTCAACCCGGTGCGTCGCTTCGATATGCCGAATCGTGCCCGATTTCGAGCGCATGACCATGCTGGAGGTCTGCGCCCCGCCACCGAAGTACTTCACGCCCTGCAGCAGCTCACCCCGCGTGATGCCGGTCGCCGCAAAAAACACATTGTCGCTGTTTACCAGATCGTCGAGACACAGCACGCGGTTCAAGTCCACGTTGTTCTCCGCAGCATACTGGCGCTCGCTCTCATCGCGCGGCCAGTACTTGCACTGAATTTCACCGCCCAGGCACTTCAAAGCGCACGCGGTGATGACTGCTTCCGGCGAGCCGCCCACGCCGAGCAGCGCGTCGATCCCCGTGTCCTCTGTGGCCGCGCTGATGGCCGCCGCCACGTCGCCGTCGTTGATGAGCCGGATGCGCGCGCCCGTCGCCCGCACTTCCTTGATCAGGTCCGCGTGCCGCGGCCGGTCCAATATCATCACGGTCAGGTCGTTCACATCCCGGCGCTTTGCCCGGGCGATGTTCTGCAGGTTCGCCTCGACCGGCGCGTCGATGTCGATGTGTCCGACCGCCTCCGGCCCGACCGCAATCTTGTTCATGTAAACGAGCTTGCCCGGCGCGCACATGGTCCCCCGAGGGGCCAGCGCCACCACGCTCAACGCGCCCGAACCGCCCCGCGCCGTCAGCGAGGTGCCGTCGATCGGATCGACCGCAATGTCCACCTGTGGCGGGCAGCCGGTGCCGAGCCGCTCGCCGTTATAGAGCATCGGCGCCTCGTCCTTCTCCCCCTCGCCGATCACGATGACGCCGTCCATCTCGATCGTGTTCAGGATGAGGCGCATTGCGTCGACCGCCGCCTGGTCCGCGGCGTTCTTCTCCCCGCGGCCCATCCAGCGGCCTGCCGCCAGCGCGGCGGCCTCAGTCACCCGGACGAGATCGAGGGCCAGGTTTCGATCGGGCAGCTCAGCCATGCGAATCTCCTTTGATTCCCTTTTCAAATTGGGAGTGGGGCCCTTCGGCCCCACTCCCAATAAATCAAGCAAACATCGCCGCGAACTCTGCCGCGTCCACGGTTTCCTTTTCGATCAGCCGGTTTGCCAGCTCGTCGAGCTTCGAGCGATACGTGCGGACAATCTCGCGCGCCCGGTCGTGCGCCTCGCGCACCAGGCGGCGGACCTCCTTGTCGATCGCCTCCGCGACCTCCTCGGAGTAGTTACGCTGCTCGCCGATTTCGCGGCCGAGGAAGACCAGCTCTTCTTTCTCGCCGAACGTCTGCGGGCCGAGCAACTCGCTCATGCCGTACTGGGTCACCATGCGCCGGGCCAGCGAGGTCACGCGTTCGAGATCGTTGCTCGCGCCGGTCGTGATGTCCCCGAAGACCTCTTCCTCGGCCACCCGGCCGCCCAGCAGCCCGGCGAGTTCATCCGTGAACTTGTTCTTGCCGTACAGCAGGTGATCCTCTTCGGGCAGCGGCATCGTGTAACCGAGCGCCATGCCGCGCGAGACGATGCTGATCTTGTGCACCGGGTCCGAGTGCGGCAGCATCTTCATCACAAGCGCGTGTCCGGCCTCGTGGTAGGCCACGATGAGCTTCTCTTCCTCGGAAATAATGCGCGAGCGGCGCTCCGGCCCCGCAATGACGCGCTCCACCGCTTCCTGGAACTCCGGGAGGCCGATGGCCCGCTTGTTGCGCCGCGCAGCCAGGAT
>JALOOB010000134.1 GCA_025454635.1 Anaerolineae bacterium | reverse complement strand
GCGCAGCCGTTCAAGCAGGCCGCGCGTGTGCCGCAGAGCCGGCGCGCGCAGCAGGAGGCACCCGCCGCTGAGGCGAGCGCCGCCGAGGCGACCACAACCGCTGCGCCCGAACCTACCGCTGCCCCGACGGCCACGCCCACACCCGCGTTTGCGCCCGCTATGCGCCTCGACGGGCTGGCGCACTACTGGCAGACGTGGAACAACTGCGGGCCGGCCACCCTGTCCACCAACCTGAGCTACTTCGGCATCAATATCGCGCAGGACAAGATCGGGCCGATCCTCAAGCCGGAGCGCGACGACAAGAACGTCGGGCCGGAGCAACTGGCGCAGTTCGCGCGCGAGCAGGGCTTGCGCGCCACAGTGCGCGTGCAGGGCGACACGAACCGCCTCAAGGCGCTCCTTGCGGCAGGAATCCCCGTGCTGGTAGAGACGTGGTACGAGCCGAAGCCGAACGACGGCATGGGGCATTACCGGCTGATCGTGGGCTACGACGATGCGGCCGCCCATTGGATCGCGTACGACTCTTACGAGTCGCACGGGTTGGACCGCAAGGCGCCTTATCAGGGCATCAAGCTGCCCTACAAGCAGTTCGATCCCCTTTGGAAGGTGTTCAACCGGACGTACATTCCGATCTACGACGAGGCGCGCGCCGCGGCCGTCGAGGCGCTGCTCGGCGCGGACATGGATGACCGCGCCATGTGGGAGCGCAGCCTTGCGCTCAACCTGGCCGCGGTCAAGGCCAACCCAAAGGATAACTTCGCCTGGTTCAACGCGGGGACGGACTACGTCGCGCTCGGCAACTACGAGGCGGCCGCGAAGGCCTACGACACTGCGCGCAAGCTCAAGCTGCCATGGCGCATGTTGTGGTATCAGTTTGGGCCGTTCGAGGCGTATTACCACATGGGCCGCCACAAGGAAGTGATCGGGCTGGCGGACGACGGCCAAGAACGACGAGGAGTTGTTCTACTGGAAGGGGCTGTCGCAGCAGGCGCTCGGAGACATCCCCGGCGCGCAGGCGTCGCTCGGGCAGGCCGTCAAGCTGCGGCCCAGCTACCAGGAAGCCGTTCTTGCCCTGGGTAAGCTGGAATAGAACGCTGATGACGCAGATTGGGAAAGATTATCAAGATCGTTTTTGCGGGGAATCCTGCAAATCCACCCCATCTGCGTCGGCCGCAGGCCGGTATCTGCGTTGAATTCCTGATCCTATGACACAAGCTTCCACCCGCCGCCACATCGCGCGCAACGTGCTCGTTGTGGCGGCTTCGTTTGGGCTCGCCGCGGCGGCAGGGCTGTTCCGCAACGCGATCATCGCGGCCACCTTCGGCATCGGCGCGTCGCTCGACGCGTACTACGCCGCATTCAAGCTCCCTGACCTGCTCTTCACGATCGTCGCCGGCGGCGCGCTGGCGACCGCGTTCATCCCCGTGTTTGCCGACTATGCGTCGACGGGCAACCGGCGCTCGGCGTGGCGGCTCACCGCCGCGGTGACCAACTGGGTCGCGCTGATCGTCGCGCTGCTGGCCATTCTGGCCGCGCTGATCGCGCCGCTGCTCGTCCGCACGGTGATCGCCCCCGGCTTCTCCCCGGAGCAGCAGGCCGAAACCGCCTCCGTCATGCGCCTTGTGCTCGTGTCGACCGTCGTGTTCGGCATTTCCGCGGTGCTCGGCAGCGCGCTCAACGGCTTCAAACACTTCCTGCTGCCCGCGCTCGCGCCGGTGGTGTATCCGCTCGCCGTGGCCGCGGGCGCGCTGCTGCTTGCGCCGACGATGGGCGTGCGCGGCCTGGCGATCGGCGCGGTGGTCGGCTCGGTGCTGCACCTGCTCATCAAGGTCCCCGCGCTGCTCATGGGGCCGCGCGTGATCGACCTCGGCGTGTTCCACTTCACGATGATCGCCATGACGAACCTCGCGTCGCGGCTGGGGCCGGGTTCGGTGAGCAGCCTGGAGTGGGGCTGGGACGCGATGCAGTTGCCGGAAACCATCATCGGCACCGCGTTCGGGCTGGTCGCCTTCCCCACACTGGCGGAACTGGCGGCGAAGGGCGAGCGCGACGGCCTGCGCCGCACCCTCGGCGAGTCGCTGCGGACGGTGCTGGCGTTGGCGATCCCGGCCGCGGCGGGCCTGATCCTGCTGGGCCGGCCCCTGCTGGCGATGCTGTATCAGCGGGGCGAGTTCGACCAAGCTGCCACAGCAGCCGTGTACGCCACGCTCCAGATGTTCGCTCTCGGACTGGCCGCGCATGCGAGCCTCGAGCTGGCGGCCCGCGCGTATTTCGCCCAGAAGGACACGGTGACGCCCCTGCTGCTTGCCATCGGATCGGCGGTCCTGAACGTGGCGCTCGGCCTGCTCCTGATGCGGTCGATGGGCGCGGCAGGACTGGCGCTGGCGAACTCGGTCGCGGTGACGCTGGAAGTGCTCGCCTTGCTCTGGTTCCTGCGGCCGCGGCTCGGCGGAGTCGAGGGCCGCGAGACAGCGGGACAGCTGCTGCGCGTGCTCGGCGCAACGCTCGTTATGGCAGGCGGAGTCATGGGCGCGCTGCTGGCCGGCGAGACGCTCGGGTTAGGTGGCCTCGCGTTGCTCGCCGCGGCGGGCGCAGCCGGCGCAGTAACCTACCTTGCCGCGGCTTGGGCGCTCCGCGTGCGCGAGCTGGGACGGTTTGTCAGGGCGGTAATCGGCTGAACCTTGCGCTGCTGCCGCGCGTGCGCAAGGCGCCGCTTCTCATATCTTCTGTTAATGCCCGCCTGAGCGTTATCGCTGTACAATGTTGCTGCGGCGATTGTCCCGAGACATCTACTGCGGTCGCCCACGGCAAGGAGCCAGATGAACCCTCCCGCAAAGCGTGCCCAACTCGATCGATTATCCGTATTCGCGCGCCCGCGCCAGCGCTGGATGACGGCGTTTGCTCTGGTGATCGGCTTGCTTACGCTTGTTGCCTGTTACCCGGCAATGTCGCCGGGTTCATTGCCCACCACTAACCCGACGGCCGCGCCGGCCATCGCGACGCCGACCGCGGCCCCGGCCAGGCCGCCTGTCGCTTCGATTCTCGGTAACCTGACCTATGCCGGCGTGCTCGCTGAGCCCATTACATTGCGCGACGGCGTCGCCGAGTACAGCGACGGGAGCTCGGGCCGGCCATCCATTCGCCTCGCGCCCGACGCCATCGTCACCGGCGACCTCGACGCGGACGGCAACGAGGATGCCGTCGCCGTGCTCCGCAACGAGACGAGCGGCACGGGCCGGTTCGTGTACCTCGTTGCCGTGCGCGACGTGTTTGGTGCGGCGACCCCGACGCAGGCGCTGATGATCGGCGACCGCATCATCGTAAACTCACTGGCAGTGCGCGACGGGGAGCTCGAGGCCGCGTTGGTGGTGCAGGGGCCGAACGACGGGCTGTGCTGCCCAACGGTGCGCGTGACCCGCACCTTCGTCTTGATAAACGACGAGCTGATTGAACGGGCCGACGAGTAGCCGTAACAGGCGCAGCGGCCTTCGTCATTCCCCGCCGCCGTGCTACAATCGCCCAAGGAGTAAGCCATGGACGAATCCTTGATCAAGAAGCTGCGCCTCACGCCCGGTATGCGCGTGATGGTGCTAAATGCGCCGGAGGGGTATCTCGATCGCCTGACCCCCCTGCCCGAGGGCGCGACCTTTGTCGAACAGGGCCCGGCGGACTGGGTGCAGGTGTTCATGCGGGATAAAGTCGAGCTGGATGCGCTCGCGCCGCGCGGCATCGAGGCGGTGACGCGCGAGGGCGTGCTGTGGCTGTGCTACCCGAAGGGCGGCGCCAAGGCCGGAACGGATATCAACCGCGACACCGGCTGGGACGTCGTGATGATGACCGGCTGGGGCCCTGTGATGCAGATCGCCATTGACGAGAAGTGGTCTGCGCTGCGCTGGCGGCCGGAGTCCGACGTCAAGCGCAAGGGCGGGACGCCGTGGAGCGAGCGGTGATGCGGCTGGTGCGGACGGCGGGCGCGGCCCTGCTCTTGCTTGGGCTGGCCGGCTGTGTGGGCATCTCGTCGGAGGTCCCGCGCTATCGGGTGACGACCGAGCGGCCCGGCGACCAGGTGACCGTCGCGGGCGGCGACATGGTGACGTTCGACATTACGAGCGAACAGGGCATCGGCAAGGCCGGGTTCGAGCGGGTCGGGCCGCCGCCCCAGGGCGTCACTTTCAGGCTGCGCTTGAAGGGGCTGGAGGAGTTTTCGCTCAAGTGGGGCGACCAGAGCGTCACCGTCCATTACCCGTCGTCGGGCGGGCCGGTTCCCACGGTTACCCCCGGCGATCCCCTCGCCATGCCGGTCACGGTGGAGGCTGAGAACCCGACGGCGCCGCTGCAAGACGGCTATTTCGTCGTCGAGGCGCCGCCCGCGTTCATCGAGGACGCGCCGAAGCAGTTCAGGGTGGAATGGATCGACTTCTACCGGTGAGATATGTCAAGTATGTAGCGCAAGTTGGCAACTTGCGCTACGCGCTCCTACTCATCCTCTTCCTCAGCCTCTTCCCCGCGCTCGCGCGCGCCGAGACGCCGCCGGGCGCGTTCTTCGACCGCACCGGGCAGGTGAAGGCCGCTCCGTTCGCCACGCTCGACGACTTGCGGGCCGCGCTCGGGGCCGCGAAGACGCCGGCGCAGGTCGATGCCGTGTGGAAGAAGATCACCGCGCTCGGGCAGATGCCGCTCGTGTTTGGCGACACGGCGGCCTTCCTCTACCGGGGCAAGGGGGCGACCGTCGACTGGCTGGGCGACTTCACAACCTGGCGCGCGGGCAAGCCTCTGCCGGGAAAGCGCGTGGTGGGCGATATTTGGCTCGCGACCGCGGAATTCCCGCTCGACGCGCGCTTCGACTACAAGGTGCGCGTGGACGGGCAGCAGCGGCTCGATCCGCTCAATCCCCTCAAGCAGCTCGGCATGTACGGGTACAACTCCGTCGTCACCATGCCGCGGCACTTCCCTTCGCCGTATCTGGAGGCTCGCAGGCGCGTCGCGCGGGGCAAGTTGAGCGAGCCGTTCGTGATCGCCAGCAAGAAGCTGGGCTACCCGAAGCGCTTCACTGTGTACACCCCGCCGGGGATCGAAAAGCTGAAGGACGTGCCTGTGCTGTATGTAACCGACGGGCACGAGTTCAGCAACCCGGAGATGGGCGCGCTGCCCGTCGTCCTGGACAATCTGATTGCCGAAGGGCGCATCCGTCCGGTCATCGCCGTCTTCGTCGACCCGCGCGATGTCGACACGGGCGAGAACAAGCGCGGCCCCGAACTGCTGACCAATCCCCGCTTCCAGTGGTTCCTGACCGAGGAGCTGATCCCGTGGATCGACGCGCGCTACCCGACGCGGCCGCTGCCCGAAGCGCGCGCGCTCGCCGGCATGTCGCTCGGCGGGCTGCACGCCACCTACACCGCGATGCGCCAGCCGAACTACTTCGGGCTGATCGCCGTCCTCTCGCCGTACTTCCTCGCCAAGCCAGCTGTGCTGGCCGAGGTGGAGAAGGCCGCGCGGCAGCCCGTGAAGCTGTTCGTCAGCCAGGGGACGTACGACTACGATGTTGACAACACGCGCCGCCTGCGCGATGTTCTGAAGGCGAAGGGCTACGCGTTCAAGTTCCTGGAAACGAACGACGGCCACTCGTGGGGCAACTGGCGCAACGTGCTGGACGATATGTTGGTATACTTCTTCGCCACGAATTCCGCGAATTGAACGAATTGGGCAAATCTCAAAGGGAGTAATTCGCGCAATTCGGCTAATTTGCGGAATTCGTGGCAGCTTCGGGGAGGTAGGGATGGACAGTGCGCAGATCGAGACGAGGGAGATGCCTGGACCGGCCGCCTCGGCCTTGCAGGAGATGGGCAAGTTCGGCAACGACCCGCTGGCCTACTTCGAGCACCTGGCGGGCGAGTACGGGGATTACGTCAGGATGAAGATGATCCGGGGCGAAGGCGCCCTGCTGGTCGACCCGAACGCGATCGAAGAGGTGCTGGTCAGGAAGAAGAAGCACTTCATCAAGGGCCGCGCGACGCGCGCGCTGGGCGAGCTATTGGGCAAGGGCCTGCTCGTCAGCGAGGGCGACTTCTGGCGCCGGCAGCGCCGGCTCGCGCAGCCGGCCTTCCACAAGGATCGCATCGCGCAGTATGCGGACCGCATGGTCGCGCTTGCCGGCGCGATGGTCGACCGTTGGCAAGCGGGGCAGGTCATGGATGTTCACGACGAGATGGTTAAGGTGACGCTTGCCATTGTCGCGGATGCGCTCTTTAGTGCGGACGTCAGCCGGCACGCGGGCACCGTTGGGCGCAGCCTCGAAGCCACGCTCGCGCACTTCCAGTGGTGGTCGCGCTATGCCTTCCTCGTGCCCATGTGGCTGCCCGTCGGGCCAAACCGCCGCTTCTACCGGGCCAAGCGCGACCTGGACCAAATCGTGAACGGCCTGATCGCGGAGCGCATGGCGAAGCCCGAGGCCGAGCGCGGCGGCGACCTGCTCGGCATGCTGATCGGCGCGCGTGACGAGGACGGGTCCGCGATGAGCGCTAGGCAAGTGCGCGACGAGGTGATGACGCTCATGCTCGCGGGCCATGAGACCACGGCGAACACGCTCACCTGGACCGCGCTCCTGCTCAGCGAGAATCCCCAGGTGCGCGAAAAGCTGGAGGACGAGCTGCGCCGGGTGCTCGGGGGGCGCCCGCCCGCGCTGGCCGACCTGCCCAACTTGCCCTACAACGAGGCAGTCATCAAGGAGTCCATGCGCGTTTATCCGCCGGTGTGGGTGCTCGGCTACGAGGCCACGGACGACGTGCCTATCGGGCCGTACACGATCAAGAAGGGCACGGCGGTCTTCATGTCGCAGTGGATCAGCCACCACGACGCGCGCTGGTTTCCCGACCCGCAGGCGTTCAAGCCCGAGCGCTGGGCCGATCCTGCGATGAAGCAACTCCCCACCTACGCCTACTACCCGTTCGGCGGCGGCGAGCGCATGTGCATCGGCAAGGCTTTCGCGCTGATGGAGGCGCAACTGCTGCTCGCCACCATTGCGCAGCGGTACCGCCTCGACGTGGCGCCCGACCAGGCGATTAAGCTGGACCCCTCGGTGACGCTGCGTCCGATGCAGGGGTTGAAAGTGGCGCCCAAGGCCGCCTAAACCTGCCTGCTCCTCTCTAAGCCCTGACAGATTGCGCCAACCGCGTCGACGGCGCCTGTCAGGGCTTTCAATTTTATCTGGAACAATTGACACTCCCCTTCCGTTCTTCATCAAACAGAGACCCCATGCGTTGAAACCGTTTGAACGACAAGCGTAGTGACCAGAGTCGAAAGGAGTTCGAAGATGCGAGGATTTCGGGTGATGGGATTGCTGACAGTGATTGTATTGCTGCTGAGCATGGCGCCGGCTGCGTTTGCGCAAACATCGACGCCGCCGCCGGACCAGGCGCCGGGCGTCACAGGCACGGCGGCAGGCACGCCGGCTGTAGGCGCTCCGGGGATGGATCAAGCGCCAGGAGTTGTTGTTCCAAGCGCGGGCCAGGGGCAGACCGGAACCGGCACGGACACCGGCTCGGCTGCCGGGCAGGAGAATACAGCGCAGGGTGGCGATAGCCTCACGCTGCGGGCGTCCGAGATTCTCGGGATGCGCGTCCTGAACATGGAGGACCGGCGTCTCGGCCGGATTGACAACCTCCTCGTCGCGCCGAGCAGCGGCGACGTGGTCTACGCGCTGGTGAGCAGCGGCGGCTTTTTTGGCCTCGGCGAGAAACTCGTCGCCGTGCCCTTCAGCCTCTTCCGCTACGACCCGGCCGCGGAGGAACTCCGCCTCGACATCACCACGGCTGCTTTCGAGCGCGCGCCAAGCATGACGCGCTACGGCTCGATCACGACGAACGACCTCAACCGCAACTCCGAGATGCAAGGCTTCTGGGGCGAGTTCAGCGGCGGCGGGTCCGGCTCGATGGACACCGGCGTTGATGACACGGGCGCGCCCACCCCGTCGACTGACACTGCAACCGGGACGGGTGGAACCGGCGCGGACGCCACCGGCACGCCGACTGCTTCGACCGGAACGGGAACCGGTGGAACTGGCTCGACTGCGACCGGCACGCCCACCCCTGCGACTAGCGGCACAGGCGGCGCAGGCAGTGGGACGGGCTCGACTGCCACCGGCACGCCCACCCCTGCGACTAGCGGGAGTGGCACGGGCGTCGGCAGCAGCGACAGCATCACCGGCACGGGCGCGATGACCGACACCACCACGAGCGGTTTTGGCGCGACCGGCGACGAGACGACAACCGAGGATGACTTCATCCAGGTGGGCGAAAATGCGACCGGCATGACCGGCGACCTGATGAACGAGGACCTCGTTCGCATCACCGAGTTCGGCGCGTTCACCATCCTCGCCTGCCCGGCCGGCTCGATCCCGAGCGACACGGGCGGCGCTGAGTCGGGAACTGGCGCGGGCGCAAGCGCAAGTGGCACGAGCACGCCGATGGCCGGAACCGGCACGGACACCGGCTCTGGCGCCGACACCGGCACGAGCACGCCCATGCCCGGAAGCGGGACTGACACCGGCACGGGAGCGAGCGGCACGAGCACGCCGGTGGCGGGCACGGACACCGACACGGGTACGGAGACCGGCGCGAGCGGCTCCGGCGATACCGGTGCGGGCGCGACGGGCACGGGTCGGCTCGCGCCGCTGGGCATGGTGGAAGATGCATTGATTGACTTGCAAACTGCCCGGATTGCGTACGTTATCGTGAACGTCGACGAGAGCGGGGTAGCCCTGGGCGGCTCCGGCTCGTCTGATTCCGGCGCTGGCGCCGGCACGGGTAGCACCGGCACTGGCACTGATACGACGGCAACCGGAACGGCGACGCCTTCCACGGGCGGCGCAGGCGTCGGGACAGGGACCGGCACGGACACGGCCGCGACTGGGACGCCGACGACTTCGACCGGCGGGACGGGCGCCGACACGACCGTAACGGGCACCCCGACGGCTTCGACTGGCGGTACAGGCGCCGGGACGGGCGCGACCGCTACGGGTACGCCGACGACTTCGACCGGCGGCGCCGGCAGCGCAGGCTCCGGCGCGGGAACCGGCATTGGCAGCACGGACACGATGACCGGGACCACGGGGACGGGCGACGAGACCGGCATGGACGACAAAGAGTCCGCGGGTCGCCTCGTCATCGTGCCGTGGAGCGCGATGATGGCGTATGCGGATCAATCGACGTTCTGTTTCACGCTGCAGCCTGCGTCGCTTCTGGAAGCCCCGTCGACATCAGGTTTCGAAATGCCCGACACGTCGAGCGAGGGTTGGGACACGGACATCACCAACTTCTGGGATGAGCGGACGAATGCGACCGGCGGCGAGAGTGGCTCGACCGGCATGGATGCCGGAACCGGATCGGGTGGCGGCACTGACAGCGGCATTGGCAGCGGCAGCGCGATCACCGGCGCCGGCACGATGACGGGCACGGAAGGTTCAGGAACTGGCGCGGGGACCGGGGCGACGGCCACAGGCACCCCGACGAGTGGAACCGGCGGCGGCATCGGCAGCGGCGGCGCGATCACGGGGACCGGCACGATGACGGGGACGACAGGAACCGACGCCGGCGCACCGGGAACTACCGGCACGCGCGGGCGCGGTCTCGTCACGCAGTCGGGCATGGTCATGCAGGCGTCGCAGGTGATGGACACGGCTGTCCGCAACACGGCCGGCGAGGAACTGGGCGAGGTCGGTAACTTACTCGTTGCATCCGACAGCGGACAGGTGCTCTACGCGGTCGTCAACTACGGCGGCTTCCTCGGCTTCAACGCGAACCAGGTGGCGATCCCGTGGGGCGCGTTCCGCTTCGACGACGCGGAGAACGGCTTCCTCGTGGACATCGACATGGAGACCCTGCAGAACGCGCCAAAGCTTTCCGAACTTGGTTCGGAGGGCATCAGTGCGGCAGGCTGGGACTCAGCCGTGCAGGAGTTCTGGCGCGGTCACGGCTTGAGCGCACCGGGTACGACCGGAACGGGCACGAGCGGCAGCGGCGCGGGCGCGGGGCAGAATGCCTCAGGCACGCCGACCTCGCCGGGCTCCGCCTCCGGCGCGAATCAGGGCGCAACCCGCACGCCTTCCGCGCAAGGCAGCGGCGCAACGACGGCGCGCACCGGCGCGCAGTTGCTCCGGGCCGACCGCCTCATCGGCATGAACGTGCGGGGTATGGATCAGGACGCGGGGCTGGGCGACGTAAGCGATCTGCTGGTCAACCTCGACGCGGGCCAGGTCATCTATGTCCTGCTCGGCTCGGGCGGCTTCCTCGGCATCGGCCAGTCGGTGACCGCGATCCCGTGGGAGGCGTTCACGATGTCCAGCGGCGACAACACGCTGGTGCTCGACATGACCAGCGACGAGCTGGGCAATGCGCCGCAGCTCAATCTCGAAGACCTGCCGGAGACGGTTGATCCCAACTGGGATCA